>PUPC01000335.1 GCA_003553185.1 Planctomycetota bacterium
ACGCTGAACCACTTGCAGCGCATCCCCGCCCCGCGCCGAAAGGTGCCGGGCGGGCCCAGCCGGGAGCATCCCCCGAAGCAGTCCCATGGACACAAACGGCCCGGAGCTTGGCGCTCGACGATAAAGGAGCTGTGGCCTCCAAATGTGGAATTATGCCATTGGCGTGGTGCATTTCGGCAACACCTGCTCTTTCGTGTTGTTTTTCGGCAACATGCCGTAACTGACTGAATATCAGAACCTTAAGCCCAAAGACGCCCGGAAGGCGTTTTCAGACGTTGCTTTTTTTACACACCTCTTCATGGGCCGAACCAGTGGCCTCTGGCATCACAGCCATAACTGACTACACAACAACAACTTACACCCCCGCCAGTTGTTACATCGCGTTACAACATTTGGCACGATATTTGCTTTAACTTTAAAGAGAAGCGTTGACATGGGTACCCACGCGTTCGGGCGCAACGTGTCGAATGAACTGTGACATTAGAAACCTATGAATCTTTACGTTGAAATAGGCCGGGCTATGATTATCTTGGCTGAGCGGACGTTTATGATACTCCGCCAGACGTGTGTCGTACAGTCGAGATACCCGACCGTTTGGGTACAACCGAGGTTGTTTGGTGCTGCTCGCAACGTAGCGAGCCGCGAGATGGATAGGCGAGTCGCGGTCCGGTGACACCGATTGGCCGACACCGAGACGCGACGGTATAGAAAAAGGAGTTTGTGATGATATTCGAAAATAATTTCGGGGGAAGGATGGTCGTGAGGGCCGCCCTGTGTGTGGCCCTTTTAGTCGCGTGCCCGGTTGCCCTAGCCGACGTGTACGAGGGGAGTCTGGTCTACGAGGACTTTGGAGGCGTCAACACCGGCCTAGATGTTGAAGGCGATTCCGATGGCTGGCCGCTCTACACATCCATCGAGTGGCTGGTGTCCAACGAAGAGCCCGGGGCACCAGCGTCGCACCCCTGGTATTACAGCTATACCGTCACCGTACAAAAATACGGCCTGAGCCACCTGATTGTGGAACTCTCGGACGATTTCCTGGAAACGGACGTGACGGGCGTGATGGCCAACGGAGAGCCGCACTCTTTCTTCTCGGTCGGTATTCAACAAGACCACGCCGGCAACCCAAGAATGCCCGAAGCGCTGTACGGGTTCAAGTTCGACGACCTGGACGACGGGTTTGAGGTCGGCGATTACGTCGTCCACGAGCTGTCGTTTTTCAGCAATCGGTTGCCGGTCTGGGGCGACGTCTACCTCAAGGGCGGGGGGGACAATAATGCCTTCAACGTGGGGTTCACCGAGGACGATTGGGACCCGCTGGCCCCCCCGGCCGACGGCTCGTTCGAAGGCCACGTCCTTGTGCCAAATGCACAGGTGGACCTACCGCCCATCCCCGAACCGGCGGGCCTCTCGCTGGTCGGGCTGGCCCTGCTCGGTGTTCGCCGGCGCCGCAGACGCTGAACCACTTTCAGCACATCCCCGCCCCGCGCCGAAAGGTGCCGGGCGGGCCCAGCAGCCGGAATCCGCCAGCCACTGCCTTGTACCGGCGACACCAGTGGCTACAATTAATCAATCCGCTATGGCAATGACCTTGGACATATTGGAGGCCCTTCTATGGCTCGACTGAAATTTCTGGGTGCGTCGATCGTTTTGACAGGCCTCGTTCTCATTCCGCTGGTTTTCATCGTGATGCTGTTTCTGGTCAAAGTGATGTGGGCCTGGACCATCCCCGACCTCTTTCCCGGGGCGGTCCAGCAGGGTCTGGTCGCCCCCTCCATCGGCTGGCTCACGTCGGCCAAGATCGCGATCTTCATCGCCATCCTGTCTGCCTTCGCCGGCGGTCGGAAGTAGAGGGCGATGCTCGAGCCCATCCTTCATCGCCGTCCAGCACGTAGGCCGCAAAAGAATACCGGCACCGGCAGACCGCCGTGAACCTCCAGCCAGCCGGCCCTGCCCCCGTCCGCCTCCGCAGGGTGGATGCAATGTACCTTCGCGTTTGCTGCACCCGGAACTTCTTTTGTTGATATCGTCAGCCGTGTGGGCTATAATTATCTCGATGGGCTGGCGCTAAATCCATATTTCTGAGGTGACCTTCTAAATGGCACGAGAACTACTTGGGCGAATCCTTCGGGCGCGAGGCGCGGTCACAGACGAAGACGTGAGCAAAGCGCTCAAGCTGCAGCGCATGAAACCCGGGCTCCGAATCGGGGAGGCACTTCAAGAACTGAACGCGACGGATGCGAATGCTGTGGTCGAGGCGCTAGGCGAGCAGTTGAAGCTCGAGGTGGTGAATCCCGCAGAGATGGAGATTCCCCGGGAAGTGCTCGATATGGTCAGCCACGAGATGGCCCGCAAGCACACGCTCATTCCTATCGGCCGCAATAACGGACGCCTTCGGATCGCGATGGCGGATCCCTTGGATTTCGACGCGCTGGATAACATCCGGTTCGCGACCAACTCGAATGTGGACCAGGTCCTGGCCACGCGGGAATCGATAAACCTCGCCATCTCGCAGAACATGGGGATGGAAGAGGCGACGGTGGACGACATGCTGCAGGAGTTTACTGAAAGCGACATTACCTTCCGGGCAGACGAAGATGAGATGGACCTGGAGGTCGACGACGAAGACGAAGACGCGCCCATCATCCGCTTGGTCTATCTTCTGATAACCGAAGCGATGCGCCAGCGTGCCAGCGACGTCCACATCGAACCGATGGCCGATCGGCTTCGCGTGCGGTATCGTGTTGACGGTGTCTGCTTCGAGGTCCCCGGCCCCCCGAAATCTCTGCAGGGGTCGATCATCTCGCGGATCAAGATCATGGCCGGGATCGACATTGCCGAGAAGCGGCGGCCCACCGACGGCCGTATCAAGTTCCGTGCACTGGGCCGCGAAGTCGACCTCCGAGTCTCGTGTCTCCCGGCCAACCACGGCGAAAGCGTGGTGATGCGTATCCTCGATAAAGAGTCGCTACTGCTGGGCGTCCAGGAACTCGGCTTCGCCGAACAGGACTACGAACGATTTCAATCGATCATCTACCGACCCAACGGAATCTTTCTGGTTACCGGGCCGACCGGTTCGGGAAAAACCACGACACTGTACGCGGCGCTCAACGAGCTCAATACCCCCGATCGAAAGATCATCACGGCAGAGGACCCGGTCGAGTACAACCTCGCCGGGATCAACCAGTGCGAAGTACGGCGGAGCATCGGCCGCACATTCAGCCGTATCCTCAGGGCGATGCTGCGGCAGGCCCCGAACATCATCCTGGTCGGTGAGATTCGAGACCAGGAGACGGCAGAGATCGCCATCCGCGCCGCCCTTACCGGCCACCTGGTGTTCAGCACACTGCATACGAACGATGCGCCCAGCGCCATCACTCGGCTCATCGACATGGGCGTTCCAGCCTTCCTCGTCGCCTCTTCCATCCAGGCCGCTATGGCCCAGCGACTGGTCCGGACCATCTGCAAGAACTGCAAAGAACCGGTTGAATATTCCGAGCGAGAACTGGAAGAGGCCGGGCTGTCGCCAGAAGATGTGGCCGACATCACCTTCCACCACGGCGCCGGCTGCGACGAGTGTAACGATACGGGCTATCGTGGGCGTCTCGGTATCTTCGAGATGATGGAGATGAACAACGAGCTTCAGGAGTTGGCTTTTGACCGGGCTCCCACAAATAAAATTCGTGAGGCCGCAATAAACTCGGGCATGAAAGACCTGCGCTCCGATGGGCTGAACAAGGTCATGCGGGGCATTACTACGCTGGAAGAGGTCAACCGGATCGCATCGGAAGCGCGTTCTTCCGAATACTAGTCCTGTCCTGACCGGCGCAGATATTTCCACGCGGTATGCGAAAAAGGGCACGGTTGTTGCCCGTCCGTGCTGGCTTTTGATAATCTATTTTTGCTCACGCCGAGCTTCAACTTGCAATGAATCGGCGTCCGTACTTGTGTGATCTGAAGGAGCTGCAGATATCCGGCGGCAGATATCCCCATCTCGTATGGCAATGCCGGTCT
>PUPC01000376.1 GCA_003553185.1 Planctomycetota bacterium
AAAAGAAACGAGTGCGACCACCGGGACGCCCGGTTCCACTCCGTCCAGCGGCTCGGCCCGCTGCCACCGATCGAACTGTGGCAGTGCCCGCACTGCAAGAGCACCCTGGCCGCCGAGACGCTCGGCAAGCAGCCCCAAGCCGCCGCGATGTAGCAGAACACGGTACAGCACAGAGAAAACGGTCATGGACCGTTGGACAGCAATCGAATCCGTATCAAAGGAGGACGCCTATGAAGTGAGTTCTGCGTACTTTTTTGAACGCAACCGCAGAGAAAAGCGCCCGCGGGGCGCGGAAAGGAGTTCTGAAACCGGAATACGAACGAATGCCGCAGACCGTATCGCTGTTGCAAAATATTCTTTGTTTGAGAGGAGCCACAAAATGTTGAAAAGAATGATCATTCTCGCAGTGATGGTCGGGCTGGTCTTCGGGCTGTCGCTGAGCGCGTCCGCGTTCAGCATCTCGGAAGATCAGCGGATCGACGTGGACGCCCCGGGAGATCCGGCACCGACGATCGGGAACATCGAGGCCACCGGGGCACACCCGGACTGGACGTTCGACTGGGGCGATGCCGAGATCACTACCGGCCTCGACCTGGGCATCTATATGCTCCGCTCCGAGCGGGGGCGCGGAACGAGCCGCGGCACGATCATACTCGATCTGAACAGCGGCGACATCACCGGCACGGGCGACGTCGCCATCCAGACCTATCGCGGTGATTTGGGTTCCTCTTCTGCCGACAGCGTCCACATCCTGAATGTCGGCAATATCACCATGGGCGGCATTGACACGCGCAGCCGGCACACGGGTGACAGCACCACCTACCGAGGCGGAGACATTGTCATCGGGTCAGATGAAGACCCGGCGGGAACAGTGCAGGTCGGATTCCTGCATTCTCACGGTGGGCCCGAAAGCCGCGCTGGTGGCGGCCATATCACCGTTTACGGCGGCGGGGATGTCCTGATCCAGGACGGCGATGGGAATCTCGGCGATATCCTCAGCTATGGTATGCGTAATGACTCGCCGCCCGGCAACGTGACCATCGTCCACAGCGGCGACCTTCGCGCCGGAAACATTGAGACATGGCGTGTGGGCGGCGGCACTGATAGCAGGGCCGGCAACATAACGCTCGACGGAAACGACTCGTCGGGCGACTTGGCCGTTGGTTCGCTCCTGGCCTATTACCATGGCGGGAACTACAGCAGTGGCCGAGCCGAAATCAACATCAGCAACTACGGCAATGTCCTCATCGACGGTGAGATCGATACCGCGTATTGGACGGCCAGCCCGACGGGTCACAACCGCCACGCCGGGCACGTGACCATCACCGACGGGATTACCGGCGACATCACCGTCACCGGTCCCATCGACCTCTCGGTAACCAATTCGGACGGGACGGCCGGTGTTCTCGATCTTTTCGCCGGCGGATCGATCACGCTCGAGCAGGGGCTGGACCTCGACCGGGTTCGTGAGGCCGCCCTGACTACTGAGCACGGATTGATCCATCTGGACGGACTCAACCTGGTTGAAGACGAGAAACTGGTCACGCTGACCAGCGGAAGTGGCCGCTCGTTTGTGACTGGCGATCTGACCAACTTCGATCCCGGTGATCCCAATTTGGAATCCCCCGGGCTGGTCTATTACGTTCTGGAGCAAGCGTCGGATACAGGCGGCAATGACCTCGCGGGTCCCTACTCGCTGCCCGGAGGCGGTATGCTGACCGAGCTCCCCGGATGGTACGAGTGGGAAGGTGATCAAAACAACAACTGGGACCAAGGGACTACGAATTGGTCTCATCCCGATCACGAGGATCCTATAGCATACGGAGCGGGCAGCCCCAACCAGTTCGTCCTCATTGACAGCGATTCCCACGAGACATCGCTCGAACTGACGATAACGGACTCTGTGGCCGCCGGGGTTGTCGAACTGGTGGGCGACTACGCCATCACCATCGACTCCGACGAACAAACGGGCAGCGAGCTCACCTTGGGCGGCGAGTTTAATGTTGGTGGTAAATCCTTCACCCCGGACGGCATGCTCCTCGCGGACGGTGCCGCGGACCACGTGGTGTCCGCACCGTTGGTGCTGGACGCCGATCTGCTGGTGTACACGCAGTCGGCCGGCACCGCCCTGCTGCTTTCGGGCGATGTCGACGACGCCGGCGACGATTACGACCTGACCGCAATCGGGTCCGGGCTGCTGACGTTGGACGGCGACAACGCCTATCGCGATCTGAACATTCGCGGCGGCACGGTTCAGCTCGCAGGCGGGATGGACTCGGCCGGGCGCGGAGCCGTCAATGTCCAAGGCGGCACGCTCGATCCGGACGGTGAGCTGGACTTCGGCACGCAGGTGCTGAATCTCACGGCCGGACGGATCGCCGAGGGGACGATCGAACGCAGCAACGACTACACCGGCCTCGCGGCGGGTACGGTTGACGCTGTATTAGCGGGAGACATCGGCCTTGTCAAAAGCGAACCGGGCATACTGGTGCTAAACGCGGACAACACCTACACCGGGCAAACCACCGTCACCGATGGCGTTCTCCGTGTCAACGGCTCCATCGACAATACCAGCGGAGTCCACGTCAGCGACTCCGGCGTGTTGGCGGGCACAGGTTCGGTGGGCGGAATGCTCACGGTAGAAAACGGCGGGACCCTGTCCCCCGGGTTGAGCGTCGGCACCTTGAGCGGTGTGGACGCCACTTGGGGACCCGGCGGTAATTACGACCTTGACATCGACGGCGTGGGCAGCGGCGACAGCGACCTGCTGGCACTGTCGGGAACACTCAATGTCACGGCGACCCAGGCCGCCCCCTACTCGATCAACCTCCGTTCGGCTCCCCTGCCGGATTTCAACGAGGAAACCAGCTATAGCTGGACCATCGCGTCCGCAGACGGCGGGGTGACGGGCTTCGCTCCGTCCAAGTTCGATGTCGACACAAGAGGTTTCCAGAACCCCTTCGGAGGTAATGCACTGCTGAGCCCCTTCTCGGTCAGCAGTGACGGCGAGGCCGTGTCACTCGACTACGTCCCACAGGAACTCCGCGACATCCGCGTCGACTTCAACACACAGAGGACGCCGAGCGGAGAAGACATCTGGAACGCGGTCGAAAGCGCCGGGACCGGTTCGCAGATGCCCCTGGTGACCGTGGACGGCTCCCCCACCGAACTCACCCTGCAGATCACGCAGGACTTCCGCGATTCAGGCATCACCGGAAACGAATGGTCGGGCGACGACGTGCCCTGGTGGCTCGATGACGCCGCCAGCACCGACTACTTCTTCACACAAAGCAGCGGTGCCCTGGAGATCGCGGGGCTGGATGCAAACTCGACGTACTACTTCGAACTGATCTCAACGCGAGAAAGTTCCGGTAATCGAGTAGGCACCTTCCTGATGAACGGGGAAGATCCGGTTCTCGGGCCCAACCCCTTTGACGCCTATCAGGACGGCCACATGGACCATAAGTTCATGGTGTGGGAGTTCTCCGGCGACGTGGGCGAGGTCCTGCTCACCGTCAACACCTCGGGGTTCGCCTATATCAACGCCCTTCGCATCACCGTCGCTGACGACCCAAGCGTCCCCATCCCCGAGCCGGCCGGCCTGTCGCTGCTGGGCATGGCCCTCCTCGGGCTGAAGCGGCGTAAACGGTCGTAGCGCAGCACTCGCATCCCCGTCCGGTGCCGAAAGGCACCGGGCGGGACCAGGTATGGCGCATGGGAGCACGGGCGCACGGGGGTTGCGCGGAAATCCTGCCCGTCCCACATTAAACCCGACCAGGGATGCCGACCAATGTGGAGCAGGAATCGGACGGGGCGGTCAGCCGAAGGGACACCTCTATGCTACCGAGCCAGTCGGATTAGCAAAATCAGAATTGGGATTGGGGCTCGCTGATGGGAGTGCTTCGAGGGCGCGCACCTTGTCCTCGATATCTGGATGGGTGTAGCGCATGGTCAGCGCCGGCTCGGAGTGGCGGGCGAGTTCCTGGTGGGTCTTCATGCTGACGGGCAGCCGCC
>PUPC01000079.1 GCA_003553185.1 Planctomycetota bacterium
AACTGGGGCGAAGCGATGAGGATGTTCTTCACCGCGTCGTCCGCGATCTCGAGCTCCGTCTGATCGGCATACTCGCCACGAACGTCCTCGCGTTCCGAGCGGTCCACCGGGTGTTTGACATCGGTTCGCGCCCGGTAATAGGCCAGGAGTTCCCGGGCTGCGTTGGCCGGGTTCTCCCGGGCGGCCTTGACCGGCTCCAGACCCTCACGTTCGAGGTCGAGCCGGGAGAGAAGACGGTTCACCGCATCGGCATCCAGTGCGTCGTTCACCACGTCACCTCCATAAACAGTTTCGGTCGTCATCCACGCCACTCCGACCAGTACCAGGAATCGTGTTGGGCGTCGTTCCGGGCCCGTCGGGCACGCTTCGCCAGATTGACCACTTTTTCGCTGTGCCGCTCAGCGATACGTTTTATCGCGCTCTCATACCGGTAGATTCTATCCGCGCCGCCATGAGCGTCAACGCGGCCGGTGGTGCATGCCGAAATGCGCATTGACCGGCCCGCGCGGGTGCCGGTATACTGTTTCCGGGATGGGAAGACAGGAGCCAATTGAGGAGATCGCCAGCCCGGATTCGTTGGGCTGGTTGGTCGGGGCCGACGAATCGGTGAGCGGTTATATCGCCGAGTCGAGAAGTCTGGCCCTGAGTTTGATGCTGATCGCCCCCCTGCTGTTGGTGTACGAGGTCGCCCTGGTCTATTGGCGGCCGCTGGGCGCCCGGCGGTGGGTCGGCGAAGTGCTGGCTCATGCGTTTGACACGCAGGGGGTGATCGTGATGAACTTCCTGGTCCTCCTGGGGGTTCTGGCCGCGGTGGTGATTCTTGCCCGGCGGAGGAGGTTAAACTTTTCGCTGACCGGGTGGGTGCTGCTGGAGAGCATGGGCTGGGCGGCGCTCCTGGTCGTGGTTGGTGTCGCCCTGTATCGCCGCCTGACCGTGTTGCCTCCCCAGTCGATGGCGGGCGCGATCTCGGTCTATGCGCGGGTGATGAGCGCAGTGGGTGCGGGCATCTACGAGGAACTGCTGTTCCGGTTGGTGCTGGCCAGCGCCCTGTATCTGGCGGCGTACCACCTGGCCGGTCGGAGTCGGGCGGCGGCCGCCGCCTTCAGTATCGCGGTGAGTGCGCTCGTGTTCGCGGGCTGCCACGTGTTGGCGCTCGACTTGCGGCCGCTTGCGAATCCGGTCGACCGGATGGACACCGGCTTCCACCTGTTGAGCGGGCTGCTGTTCGGCTGGCTGTATGTGTACCGGGGGCTGGGCGTCGCGGTCTATACCCACGTCATCTATAACATCATCGTCAAGATGGTCTGAGGGGGAGCTCCAGAAAGCAGGGGCTGCGTTGACACCTATTCGGGGCATCGGTACCATTGTGGCAGTTCTTGCTCGGTGCCTCGGACACGTACGGAATGACATCACATGCTCGGAATGATCGAGGCGGCCCGAGCTCCTCAGGTTCAGGCGTTGGCGGTCCTCGCCATCGGCTACATCTACGTGTGCTGGGCAAGGCGGTTCCGGGCCACGGTCCTGTGGGTCGGCGTACTCCTGCTTCTGCTGCTTGGCGTGTATCAGCCCGACCCCGAGGTGGCGAGCCGCTGGCACGGCCTGGCCCACCTGTTCTCGCCCCGGAACATGAACTGGAACGTGCTGATGATTCTGGCCGGGGCGATGGTGGTGGCCGACCTGTTCATCATCTCGCGAGTGCCCGCTCTCCTGGCCGGAGTGATCGTCCGCCACCTGAAGACAGTGGGCGGGGCCGCCCTGGGGATTTGTGCGATGGCCAGCTTCCTCTCGGCGTTCACCGAGAACGTGACCACGGTCCTCATCGTGGCCCCGATCGCCATCGAGCTTGCCCGTCGGCTCGAGGTTTCGCCGGTCCCGTTCGTCATCGGGCTGGCGATCTCGTCGAACCTGCAGGGAGCGGCCACGCTGATCGGGGACCCGCCCAGCTTGATCCTGGCGGGCGAGATGCACCTCGACTTCCTCGATTTCTTCTTTTATCGGGGCCGGCCCGGCATATTCTGGGCGATCCAGATGGGAGCCGTCGGCTCGATGCTCGCCCTGTGGGTGCTGTTTTTCCGACGGTACAAGGGGCCGGTGGTCCCCCTGAAACTGGTGCGCCCGACGACGTGGTTCCCAACCTGGCTGCTGGCGGGCAAGATCATCGGCCTGAGCGTGGTACCCCAGTTGCCCGGCCATTGGCTGCCCCATGGGGAACTGTACGCGAACGGGGCGGTCTGCATGCTGGCGGCGGCAATCGGGCTCGTCTGGTACTGGCTGCGGCACGGGCCTCGGCGGGTGCTCGTCCGGTTGCTCAAGCTCGATGTCCAGTCGGTGGCCCTCCTCGCCGGGATATTCGCGCTCACGTTCGCGTTACGGAGGACGGGTGTGATCGATCAGCTCGCCACGTGGATCGGGACGGTGGTCGGCGACAACCGGTTCCTGGCGTTCACCCTGGTCGTATGGATGTCCGTCCTGATATCGGCTTTTATGGACAATGTTCCGTATACTGCTATCATGCTTCCTGCGGTCCTCGCCATCGCCGGCCGCCTCGAGGGGCTGCCGGCGGGCGCGTCGATCGCGGCGTTCACCGACACCCACGCCCTGCTGGCGTTCGGGCTGCTCATCGGGGCGTGCCTGGGCGGGAACATATCGCCGGTCGGCGCGGCCGCCAACATCGTCGGTCTGGGCGTGCTGAGGAAGGAGAGGCACGCGGTGGGCTTCTGGGGCTTTGTCCGCATGGGCCTGCCGTTCACCATCGCCGCCACCGTGCCGGCCTATCTGCTGCTCTGGCTGGTGTGGGGCTGACCATCTTGACTGACTGGAGGTTCCAATGAATGCAGAACGACCTTTTCATCCCGCCGCGGAGGCCGACCGCATCGCCGGGTTTATCCGCGAGCAGCTCGAGGGCGCCGGCCGGTCCGCCCTGGTGCTGGGCATGTCCGGCGGGCTGGACTCGTCGGTGGTCGCGCTCTTGTGTGCCCGGGCCATCGAGGGCAGCCGCGTACACGCTCTGATCCTGCCGCATCGCAAGAGTACGACCGAAAGCAGTATCCACGCCCGCAAGGTCGCCGCCGACGCGGGCATCCAGGCCGAGACCATCGACATCACTCCCGCCGTCGATGTGCTGAAATCGACCCTGGAGTTGGACGATCGTCGGCGGCTGGGCAACGTCATGGCGCGGATTCGGATGATCGTGCTCTTCGACTGGTCCGAGGCCGTCGACGGCCTGGTGGTGGGCACGGGCAACCGGACCGAATGGCTGCTCGGTTACAGCACGCTCCACGGCGACGCCGCCTGCGCCTTTCTCCCGATCGGCCACCTGTACAAGTCGCAGGTCCGCCGGCTTGCCCGCCACCTGGGCGTGCCCGAGCAGATCATCGCCAAGCCGCCGAGCGCCGAGCTGTGGCGGGGCCAGACCGACGAGGGCGAATTGGGGCTGTCTTACGACGACGCCGACCGGGCGCTGGTCGAACTGATCGACGAGGGGAAGTCGCCCGAAGATGCGATCGCCGACGGCATCCCGGAATCCGTGGTCGAGCGGGTCCTGGAGCTGATCCGGGGAAGCGAGTTCAAGCGCCGCCAACCGCCGGCCCTCGAGCCGGTCGGGGAACGGAGCGGGCGATGAGCCGCTACGTGACGCGGGGCGGGGACAAGCTCGAGTTCGCACTCGGGGCGCTCGACGTCGATCCGGCCGGCTGCGTCGCCGCCGACTTGGGCTCGCACATCGGCGGGTTCGTCGATTGTCTCTTGCAGCACGGCGCTCGCCGGGTCTATTCGGTGGACACCAGCTACGGCACCCTGGCGTGGACGCTCCGGCAGGACGAGCGGGTGGTGGTGATGGAGCGCACCAACGCGCTGCACGTCGAGCTCGACGTGCCGGTCGACTTGGTCACCGTCGACGTTGGCTGGACGAAGCAGCATCTGATCGTCCCGGTTGCGATCGGCCTGGTCAGGCCCGGCGGCCTGGTGCTCTCGCTCCTGAAGCCGCAGTATGAGGCGGACCCGGCCGATGTGGAGGGCGGCCTCCTGCCGCCGGACAAGGCACGATCCGTCGCCGCGGACGTCGTCCGGCGGCTGGACAAAGGGGGCGTTCCGGTGGCACAATGGGTGGAGTCGCCCATACGCGGCGGGAAAGGCAACGTCGAGTTCTTTCTCAAAATCGAGGTGGAGAAATGACCTGTCGGGCGGCATCATCTTCCGGTCGGCGAGAGGCACGTCCTCGGCCCGACGGGAATGTTCGGAATGCCGGCCCTGCGGTGAAGGAATATCAATGAAGGTCAAACACAAGCGATTGCTTCGGGTCGCGCTCGCCGTCTTCGTCGGCATTCTCATCGCCGTCCTCGGCTACTATGTAGCCGGGCGAATCCATCGCAGCCGGGTAGGCAGCCCGGAACCGCTGGTGCACGAAGACAACGATGACCCGGGCGATTCCGACGGGCGGATGCCGCCGGACCACAAGCCGCTGCCTCGCGAACGGCTTCGCTATGAGATCACCACGCCCCTGGGCAAGTCGGGCGAGGTGGTCCTGGCTGTCGGCCCCGACGGGCAGCGCGGAGGGGGGCGGGCTGCCTATCGGGTGACCGCCTCGGTGGCCACCAGCCCCGCCGTCTCGTCGATATACGTGGTCGAGGGCCAGATCACCGCCCTGATCGACGCCCGGACGCTCCTCCCGATCGAGTACGAGGAGCGGGTCCATTACGGCTTCGCGGTGGCCATTGACCGGTCACACAAGAAGCTGGTGTACGAACGGTCCCCGGCGTCGGTCACGGCGTACGAGGACAAGGGATCCGGGCTCGAACTGCGAGACGGCCCTCGGTCGATCTCCCCGGACGCACACCATTTTCTGTCGATCCCCTACTTCCTCAGGCATCGCCCGATGGCCCCCGGTGATTCGTTCGAGATGGTGGCCTCGGATCGCAAACGGGACGTCGTCGCCCACATTTCCGTTCTCCGTGAGGAGCCCATCGAGCTGCCCTCGGGCGAGAGCCGGGATGCCCTGGTCATCGAGGTGAAGTCGGACCTGACCCGGAGGTTGTGGAAGGATGCCCGGTTACTCGTCTGGGTGGACAAGGCGGAGGGCTATCCGCATCGTATTGACGCCCGCATGGCGTTGGGTACAATAAAGGCCACTCTCGCCGAGCGTACGGTGAGGGCGACCGAGCGTGCAACCACCACCGGCGACACGCCGAACACGCCCGGCGCCGGCCCGACGGGCCAATCCGATCCACTGCCCTCGAGAGACCAGTAAGCTTCGTGAACGCCGTTGGCATCATCCCCGCCCGCTACCAGTCGACCCGCCTGCCCGGCAAGCTGCTCCTCTGTGAGACCGGGCGGCCCCTCATCCAACACGTGTGGGAGCGTGTGGCGGGAGCCAGATCGCTCGACCGGGTCATCATCGCGACCGACGACGAGCGCATCCGGGATGCCGCTGCCGGGTTCGGAGCCGAGGTCAGGATGACCTCGCCCGCCCATCCGACGGGCACCGATCGCATCGCCGAGGTCGCCGCCGACCTCGACCACGACATCGTGGTCAATATTCAGGGCGACGAGCCCGAGATCGAGCCGTCCGACATCGATGCCGCTGTCCGGGCACTCTCGGAAGCGCCGCAGGCCGTCATCGCCACCCTGGCCTGTCCCACGACGAACCCCGACCGGGCGGCGGACCCCGACGCGGTGAAGGTCGTCTGCGGCACCGACGGCCGCGCCCTCTACTTCTCGCGGGCACCCGTACCGCACCACCGCGACCCCGACCGGGCGCCCGTGTTCCTAATCCACGTCGGCCTGTACGCCTATCGGCGCGAGTTCCTGCTCGAACTCGCCCATCTGCCCCAGACGCCCCTGGAGCAGGCCGAGAAGTTGGAACAACTTCGTACACTCGAGCACGGTCACATTATCCAGGTCGCCGAAACCGACCATCCGGCCGTGGGGGTCGACACCCCGGCCGACTATCGCGAGTTCGTGCGACGCCATCAACAGAAAGGACAAGCGCAGTGACGACCACCCAGTCCGACGATACGTACACCATCGACGAAGGCCGAGCCATCGATACGGTGATGCGGCTGCTCAGCGTGCCCGGCGTCTCCTGCCGGGAGAAACAGGTTGCCGAGGCCATTGTGGAAATGCTCGCCGACGCCGGGGTGCCCGACGATGCGATGCGGTTCGACAACGCCCACAAGAAGAGCCCGTTCGGGGGAGAATGCGGGAACCTGATTGTCAACCTCCCCGGCTCGTCGAACCAGCCGCGGCGGATGCTGGTGGCCCATATCGACACCGTTCCAATCTGTGCAGAAGCCGAGCCGGTCCGTCGCGAGGATTACATCGAGCCGGCTGGCGAGACCGGGCTGGGGGCGGACAATCGGTCGGGCGTCGGTGCGGTGCTCACCGCCGCACTCGAGGTCGTCACCCGCGGCCTGCCCCATCCCCCGCTCACCTTCCTGTTCACCGTTCAGGAAGAGATCGGGCTCGTCGGGGCGCGGTTCGTCGATAAACGATACATCGGGAAGCCGGAACTGGTGTTCAACTGGGACGGGAACGCCCCCGACTGCCTCGAGATCGGGGCGACCGGCGGGTACCATATCGACATCGACGTGACGGGCATCCCATCCCACGCCGGCGGCCAGCCGGAGCAGGGCGTATCGGCCGCGATGATCGCCGCACTGGCGATGGCCGATCTGCAGGAGAACGGATGGTTCGGGCTGGTGATGAAGGACGGCGTGAGAGGGACGTCGAACATCGGCGTCATCCGGGGCGGCGAGGCGACCAACGTCGTGCTCGACCGGCTGCACCTCGAGGGCGAGTGCCGCAGCTTCTGCAAGTCGCTCCGCAAACGCATCGCCGACGTCTATCGCCAGGCGTTCGAGCGGGCGGCCCGGTCACTGGTCACCAGCGAGGGCGAGCACGGCTCCATCGAGTTCAACTGCCAGAAGAAATACGAGGCGTTCAAGTTGCCCAAGAAGAGCCCCTGTGTCAACGAGGCGGTCCGCGTGCTCGACAAACTGGACCTGAACCCGGCTCTCGAGTACAGCAACGGCGGGCTCGACGCCAACTGGCTGGTCGAGCGTGGCCTCAACACGGTGACCCTGGGGGCGGGCACAGTAAACGCCCACACCATCGGCGAAAAGCTCGACATCCCGAAGTTCCTCACCGCCTGCCGAGTTGCCGTTGGGCTGGCGACCGGCCGCTGACCGGTGGATACATCCTCTTGACCGGCAATTGCGTGTATACCGGCATGCCGCGCGAACACTACGAACTGATTGACCCCATCTGGCGGGAACAAGCGGCCTATAACATTAATACGCCATCTTTTTTCTGTGTTGCGCCCAACTTTTGCTATAATGGCACAAAGAAGTAGGAGAACAGGTGGGGTGCTGCAACGGCTCGGCCGGGCATATCCTGGCGGCTGTTGCGGCGCAGGATCGAAAGGATATTCGGCCGGGATGTCCCGGGGTCGGGCCATCCACCGCAGGAAAGCGAATTCGTCAGATGATTGTACCGTCACCTGAACAGGGATAGAACGAGGTTTTGGGACTGGACCGAATCGACACCATCATACCGGCTGCGACGGCAGCCGTGGCAACGGTTGTTCTTGCTCTGTGGCTCGGTGGGAGCGTGGTCACCGGTCTGCCTCAGCGAGTGCCCGAAGTTGAGGAGCAGCCGGAGCGCGAGCCGGCCCGGCCGATAGCCGAGACCGGCGAACACCAGTCCACGGGGCTGGAGCCGCCGGAACTGCCCGGCTCGTGGCCGCGGTTCCGGAACGCCGGCTTCGACAACATCGCACACGACGGCCCGGAGCTGTCCCGGAGCTGGCCCGCCGACGGCCCGCCGGTCCTGTGGGAGCTCGAGATCGGAGAGGGGCACGCCGGCGCCGCCGTCCTCAACGGGCGGGTGTACATCACCGATTTCGATGCCGAACGCCGACGCGACGTGATCCGATGTCTGTCGCTGGAAGACGGACAGGAAGTCTGGAGCTTCTCCTATCCCGCCAACGTCACCCGCAAATACGGGATGTCGCGGACCGTGCCCGCCGTCACCGACGACTTTGTCCTCTCCATCGGACCCAAAGCACACGTCGTCTGCCTCGACACATCCACCGGCGAGCTACGATGGGCCATCGACCTCGTCGCCGAGTACGGCACCCGCGTGCCGTCCTGGTACACCGGCCAATGCCCGCTGATCGACGACGGCTGGGCGATCATCGCACCCGGGGGCGACGAGGTGCTGATGATCGCCGTGGACTGCGAGACCGGCGAGGGCGTGTGGGAGACGCCCAACCCGGACGGGTGGGGCATGACGCATTCATCGATCATCCCGACCGAGATCGACGGCGAGCGGATGTACCTCTACCCCGCCAGCGGCGGGCTGGCCGCCGTATCCGCCGAGACCGGCGAGATGCTGTGGACCGACTCCACCTGGCGGGTGTCGTTCGCCAACGTCCCCGCACCCGTCCCCATCGGCGAAGGCCGCATCTTCCTGAGCGGCGGGTACGGCGGAGCCGGCAGCAGAATGATCCAGGTCACCCAACAGGACGACGGCTACCAGGTCGAGACCCTGTTCAGCTTCACCGAACGCGAGTTCAGCGCCGAACAGCACACCCCCATCTACTATGACGGGGACGGGCACCTCTACGGGGTCATCGTGGGCGGGCAACTGGTCTGTGCCCATCCCGGCGGCGAGATCGTCTGGGCGACCGACCGGAGGGAACCGTTCGGAGCCGGCCGCGGGCCGTATCTCATCGCCGACGACCTGCTCTTCCTGCTGACCGACACCGGAGAACTGGTGCTGGTAGAGCCGAGCCCTGCCGGTTACAGTGAACTGGATCGGGTTGTGATCTTCGACGCAGATCAGGCGTTCGGGCCGATGGCCATCGCCGGAGGGCGACTGCTGGTCCGCGACGAGACGACCCTCAAGTGTCTCGACGTGCGGAGCGAATAAAAATGTCCGAGAACGCCAAAACCGCCGCCATCGTCGGGCTGGTGGTCATCGCTGTGGCCGCCGCTGCCTACATCGTCGCCACGTACGATGTCACCGGGGAGCGTCCGCAGATACCACCGCCCCCGCCGACCGACCCCGACCTGTTGCTCTATAGCGAGGCCGACACGTTCGACACCGGGTTCGACCAGGTTCACGCGATCGCCGTCGGGCCGGGCGACTTGACCTACGTGGCGGGGTCGAACGCGGTCCGCGTGTTCAACTCCGACGGCGAACCGGAGCGAGAGCTCGCGATTTCCGGCGCCCGCTCCCTGGCCGTCGATGCCGACGGCACTCTGTACGCGGCGACGCGGGAGCGCATCTACACGGTTGCGGACGACGGCGGGCCGACGGTCTGGAAGGAACTCCCGGCCGGGGCGCTGGTCACCGGCATAACTGCCTCCGAGGATGACGTGCTCGTCGCCGACCACGCCGACCTGGTGGTCCGCCGTTACGACCGGTCGGGCGAGCTTGTCAACGAGATAGGAGCGGCCGACGAGGGGCGGGACATTCGCGGCCTTCGGGCGCCGACCGAGGCCCTCGACGTCGCAGTCGGCCCCGACGGCCTGGCCTATGTGACCAATCCGGGCTATATGCAGATCGAGGTATATACACTCGCCGGCGACCCGCTCGCCGCGTGGGGCGAGCCGGGCACCGATATCCGGGGCTTTCGCCCCAGTTGCAACCCCTGCCAGCTCGCCGTCCTCAGCGACGGCCGGCTGGTCACCAGCGAGAGGGGCGAGCCGCGGGTCAAAATCTACGAGAAGGACGGCGGCTTCGTCGGTGTCGTGGCCGGGCCCGAACTCTTTCCCCCGCCGCCCGCGGTCGATGCCCGGACGGCCGAGCGGCCGGCGAACTACGTGGCCGTCGACAGCGTCGACCGTGTCCTGGTGCTCGACCCGGTGCAGATGACAGTCCGCATCTTTGTCGAAAAGGGCGGCGAACGATGAACGAGATGCCCGAAAAAACCAAAACTGCGGCAATCGTCGGGCTGGTGGTCATCGCTGTGGCCGCCGCTGCCTACATCGTCGCCACGTACGATGTCACCGGGGAGCGTCCGCAGATACCGCCGCCCCCGCCGACCGACCCCGACCTGTTGCTCTATAGCGAGGCCGACACGTTCGACACCGGGTTCGACCGGGTTCACGCGATCGCCGTCGGGCCGGACGACTTGACCTATGTGGCCGGGCCGACCTCCATCCGCGTGTTCAACCCAGAGGGCGAGCCCGAGGGGGACATCGCGGTCGACGGTGCTCGCTGCCTGGCCGTCGATGACGACGGCACCCTGTACGCGGCAACACAGCAGCATATCTATACGGTTGCGGAGGACGGCGAGCCGGCTGTCTGGAAAGAGCTCCCGGTCGGCGCTCGTGTTACCGCCATCGCCCTGTCCGAGCAGGGGGTATTCGTCGCCGATCACTCGGACCTGCGGGTCCGCCGCTACGACCGGGCGGGCGAGTTCATCAACGAGATCGCCGCGGCGGACGAACGGCGCGACATCCGGGGCCTCCGGGCTCCGACGCCGTTCCTCGACGTCGCTGTCGGCCCCGACGGGCTGGCTTATGTGACCAACCCGGGCTTTATGCAGATCGAGGTCTATACCCCCGACGGCGAGCCGCTGGCCACGTGGGGCGAACCGGGCACCGGCATCCGGGAGTTCCGACCCTGCTGCAATCCCTGCCACATCGCCGTCCTCCGCGACGGTCGGATCGTCACCAGCGAGAAGGGCGAACCGCGGGTCAAAATCTATGAGAAGGACGGCGGCTTCGTCGGCGTGGTGGCCGGCCCCGAGCATTTTCCTCATCCGCCCGCAGTCGATGCCCGGACGGCCGAACGGCCGGCGAACGACGTGGCTGTCGACAGCCGCGACCGCGTCCTGGTGCTCGACAGTGTCCGAATGGCTGTCCGAATCTTTGTCGAAAAGGGGTCCGAATGATGAACGACGCAGACACAGACAAAACGCGACGCGGGTTCTTCCGGACTCTCCTCCGCTACGCCGGGTTCGGCCTGCTGGCCGGGGTCGGCATGGCGGCATTGTCCGGCCGGTCGGACGAGGAATGCATCCTGTCGGGCCGCTGTTCCTCCTGTCCGATCGAAGACAATTGCGAGCTCAACCCGAGCTCGCCGGCAAGCCAGGAGATAAGGCGAACCAATGGCAAATAAGAACGACAACGGAACCGAAAAGCCGACACGCCGGGACCTGCTTCGGGCCGGGGTACGCGGAGCCGCCCTCCTCTCGCTGGGGTCGGGCCTCGGCCTCGGGATGGGCGCGCTCGGGCGGCGGAGCTCCGGCGACGGGAGGGTCTGGCAGATCAACCCGGACAAGTGCATCCAGTGCGAGAACTGCGCCTCGTACTGCGTGCTCAACCCGTCGGCCGTGAAATGTGTGCATGCAACCGGTATCTGCGGGTACTGCGAGCTGTGCTTCGGATATTTCGACGCGGCGGGTGTCCAGACCACCGGGGCCGAGGGACAGTTGTGCCCGACCGGCGCCATCCACCGCCAGCACGTGAGCGGGCCGGACTACGAGTACGCCATCGATGAGGACGACTGCATCGGCTGCGGGCGGTGTGTCGAGGGATGTAACCGGGACGGGAACGGAGCGTTCTACCTCCAGGTCCGCCACGACCGGTGCGTGAACTGCAGCCAGTGCACCATCGCAGAGGCCTGCCCCTCGGGCGCGTTCGTCCGGTTGCCCGCGACGAGGCCCTATCTCCTGAGAGAGCCGGAGGCATCGTGACTGGCCACGGGAAGACCGCCCTCAAAATCGTGCTGGTGCTGGCGGCCATCGGTGCCGGCATGTGGGTCGGCTCGACGGTATCGCCGCCGCCGGAGGTCGAGGAGGTCGAAAGCCCGGAGCGGCGTGTGCCCCGGCCCGAGTTGCCGGAGGATTATCGGGAGCCGGTCACCGAACATCCGCCGCCCCGGTCGATGACGCTCGAATACCTCGACGTCGGCCTGCTGCTGGCGGCGCTGGTGTTGGCTTCCCTGTTTGCCCTCAAGTGGCGGTCGCGAGCCGGCATCTTCGTCCTGGTGGTCGGCTGCCTGGTCTACTTCGGGTTCGTCCGTAAGGGGTGCGTTTGCCCGATCGGTGCGACCCAGCACGTGAGCGAGGGGTTGGCCGGCGGGTTCGTGGTGCCGATCACCGTGCTCGCGTTCTTTCTGCTGCCGTTGGTGTTCGCCCTGTTCGTGGGCCGGGTTTTCTGCTCCTCGGTGTGCCCGCTGGGGGCGATCCAGGAGCTCGTGCTGGTCCGACCGCTCAAGGTCCCGGGATGGCTGGAGGAAGGGCTCGGGCTGTTCGCGTACATTTACCTCGGTCTCGCCGTGCTGCTGGCCTCGACGGGCGCCCTTTACATCATCTGCCAGTTCGACCCGTTCGTCTCGATCTTTCGGCTCAGCGGCAACGTCCAGATCCTCGCTCTCGGCGGCCTGGTACTGCTCGTTTCGATGTTCGTCGGGCGGCCCTATTGCCGGTTCCTCTGCCCGCTGAGCGTTCTGCTTCGCGGCGGATCGAAGGTGGCCGTGACGAGCACGAGCATTACCCCCGACGAATGCGTACAGTGCCGGCTCTGCGAGGACGCCTGCCCGTACAACGCGATCAAGGCGCCCGCCGAACCGACTCACGACCGGCGGACGGGCAAAGTCACTCTCGGACTGCTCCTGCTCGCCCTGCCGGCCGTTGTCGCACTCGGCGTGTGGCTCGGCGGGCTGAGCAGCGAATCGTTGGCGGGCACCCACCATACGGTTCGCCAGGCCCGGGCGGTCCGGGCCGAGGAAACACTGGCCTCGGCCGGCATGGCTGACGAGGTCGAGGCCTTCCGCCAGACCCGCCGCTCGGTCCGCGAGCTGTACGACCGGGAAGCCGAGCTGCTCGGCCAGTTCCAGCGGCGGGCGGCCCTGTTCGGCGGGTGGGTTGGCCTGGTCATCGGGATGAAGCTGGTGCTCCTCTCGCTGCGTCGCACACGCACCGACTACGAGGCCGAGCCTGGCCAGTGCGTCGCCTGCGGGCGGTGCTTCCGACATTGTCCCCGCGAGCACCTGCGGCTCGCACGCCGACGTGGAGAAGTTGATCCGGAGGAACAGACGCAATGAGCAAACAGGATGCCCCCGGGCAGCATGTGCGGAGATTGGGCCACACCGCCTACCGAGCGGCCGTCCGGCTCGCGGTAGTGGCGGGCGTGTTCTGCCTGATCGTCGTCGCCGTCCTCGTCGGCAATGCTCTCCGGGCCCAATCGCTCAATATCTACGATCAGACCAGGCCGCTCGACCGGGAGGAGCGCGACCTGCTGGAATATGCGAGTCGGCTCGCCGACGAGCAGGCCCGATATCTGGATCCTGCGCGGACGGGCCGGCGGCTCTCCGCCGAAGAGCAGGAGTTTCTCCGCCAGGCGCGGGAACTGGCGGATGCCCGGCGCCTCGCCATGCTGAAGATGGCCGTCCAAATGGACGAAGCGGACGGGGCGGCTCTGGATGAGCTCCGGGCTTACGACGCCGAGCTCCGGGAACGCTTTCAGACCACGCTCCGCCTGGCGGAGACCGGACGATGGCTGCTGATGGTCGGCGGGGCGGCCTTCCTTGGCTCGCTGCTGACTATTGGCGCGTACCGGGCGGTCCAGATGCCGCCGACGGAGCGGCCGCCGGGCAGCGAGGCCCAGCAGCAGACGGCGCGGTTCGCCCGGTGGTCTGTGGCCGGCGTGGCCGTCGCCGTGATATCGGTCGCCTTCCTGACCGGACTGTTCCGCCCGCCGACGGAACCATATACCGCAGTCCGCCCCGACGATCAACCGGCCGAGATCGCTGAAGACCCTCCGGAACCGGTCGGCGATCCGGCGGAAAATTGGCCCCAGTTCCGGGGGCCGGGCGGGCTCGGCGTCGCGTACTGGACCAATATGCCGCAGAGCTGGGACGGCGAGACCGGCGAGAACATCCGATGGAAGACCGCCATACCGCTCCCGGGCAACAACTCGCCCGTCGTCTGGGAAGACCGAGTCTTCCTGTCCGGCGCAACCGAGGACGAGCGGGAGGTCTATTGTTTCGACGCCGATACCGGCGAGCTGCTCTGGCGAAGGCGGGTGGAAAACGTCCCGCGCAGCCCCACCGAACTGCCCGAAATTATGGACATGACCGGCTACGCCGCTCCGACTATGGCGACCGACGGAGCCCGGGCCTACGCCATCTTCGCAAACGGCGACCTGGCGGCCGTCGATTTCGAGGGCAACGTCGTCTGGCAGCGAAACTTCGGCCTGCCCGACAACCGCTACGGGCACGCGTCGTCGTTGATTACCCACGGCCAAAAGCTCATTGTCCAGTACGACCAGGGCAACGTCCCCGAGGACGGGCTCGCACGGATCATCGCCTTCGACGGAGCCACCGGCGACACCGTGTGGGAGCAGACCGACCGCCCGGTTCGGGACTCGTGGAGCTCGCCGATTATTATCGAGGTTGATGGCCAGCCGCAGCTCATCACTGCCGCCGCCCCGTGGGTCATCGCCTACGACCCGACCAGCGGCGAGGAGATCTGGCGGGCGAACTGCCTGCGGGATGTCGATGCCGCGCCGTCGCCCACTTATGTCGACGGCCTGCTCTTCGTGTGCAACGAGGGCATGCCGCTCATCGGGATTCGGCCGACGGGGACCGGGGACGTCACCGAGACGCACGTGGTGTACGAGACCGGGGAGCACATGCCGGATACCGCAAGCCCGATCGGAACAGACGGGATGGTGTTCACGGTCAGCGGGGTCTGGCTCAACTGTTACGGGATCGAAGAAGAAGACATGCTGTGGGAACACGGGTTCGACCAGCTTTTCTATGCCTCCCCGACCCTGGTTGGCGACCACATCTACGTGATCGACAGCCGGGGGACCGCCCGTATCTTCCGGCCGTCGAAAGAGGGATACCAGGAGACCGCGGCGCCCGAACTCGGCGAGGACGTCTCAGCGAGCCCGGCGTTCGTGAGAGGCCGCATCTACGTACGAGGCGAAGAACACCTTTACTGCATCGAGAAACCGACGGAATGAGCACCACGGAAAGCAGCACCCAGACAGAGCAGGACATCGACCTCGGCGTGATCGACGGGTTTGTGGAGCGGATCGGGCGCAGCCGCGACAAGCTGATCCCGCTGCTCCAGGCCGTTCAGCGGGAGTTCCGCTACCTGCCGGAGGCCGCCCAGCTTCGCATCTGCGAGACCACCGAGATCAGCCCGGCCGACATCACCGGCGTCGCCACGTTCTACTCCCAGTTCCGCCTCAAGCCCGCCGGCGAACACCTGATCAACGTATGCCACGGCACCGCCTGCCACATCAAGGGCGCCCAGGCGGTCACCGACGCGCTCTATCGCGACCTCGGCATCCCCGAGGTGGAGGACGCCGACACCGGCCCCGACGGCCTGTTTACCGTGCAGAAGGTCGCCTGCATCGGGTGCTGCACACTGGCCCCGGCCATGCAGATCGACGGGATCACCTACGGGCACCTCACGCCCGACACGGTGAAGAACTCGGTCCACGACTTCCTGCGGCTCAAGGAACTCGGCGTCCTGTCGCAGCCGGAAGAGGTCCCCATCGACAACCCGGACCATCTCGCCGAGATCCGGATCGTACTCGACTCGTGCTGCGTGGCTGGCGGTTCGCAGAAGGTGGCCGACGCCTTCGAGGAAGCGATCGAGCGGACCGGCGTCCCCGCCGTCGTCAAGCGGGTCGGCTGCATCAGCATGTGTTACCAGGTCCCCGTCGTCGAGATCGCCCGGCCCGGGATGGACCCAGCCCTGTACACCCGGGTGCTGCCGGAAGACGCCGAGGCGATCCTGCTCACCCATTTCAGGCCGCCGAACCCGTTCAAGCGTACCGCCCGAACCATCTCCAGCGTCCTCGAACGGCTGCTCACCAACGAATCGTGGGAACCGGTCAGCCGATATGCCGCCGACGTGCGCGACGAGCCGCTCGCCACGTTCCTGGGCAACCAGACCCACATCGCGCTCGAGAACCTGGGCGAGATGGACCCGATCAGCATCGACGAGTACGAGCAGAACGGCGGGTTCGAGGGATTACGCCGGTGCCTGCTCGAACTCGACCGCGACGAGATCATCGACGTGGTCGATCGGTCCGGGCTGCGCGGGCGAGGCGGAGCGGGTTTCCCGACCGGGCGGAAGTGGCGGGATGTCGCCGGCCGGAACAGCGACCGGAAGTACGTCGTCTGCAACGGCGATGAGGGCGACCCCGGCGCGTTTATGGACCGGATGCTCCTCGAATCCTGCCCCTACCGGGTGCTCGAGGGCATCGCCATCGGCACCATCGCCGTCGGTGCCGAAGAGGCGACCATCTACGTGCGGGCCGAGTACCCGTTCGCCGTCCGCCGGCTCCGCGAGGCGATCCAGCTCGCCGAGGAGCGCGGCTACCTGGGTGAGCGGGTGTTGGGCACCGACACCTCGATTATCATCCGGCTGATGGAAGGGGCGGGCGCGTTCGTGTGCGGCGAAGAGACCGCGCTGATGCAGTCGATCGAGGGCCATCGGGGGATGCCCGTGCTCCGCCCGCCCTATCCCGCCGAGAAGGGGCTCTGGGGCAAGCCGACCTTGATCAACAACGTCGAGACGTTCGCCATGGTCCCCTGGATATTCCGGAACGGGGCCGAGGCGTTCGCCCGGCTGGGCACGCCGGAGAGCTGCGGGACCAAGGTGTTCGCCCTGGCCGGCAAGGTGCGGCACGGCGGGCTGATCGAGGTCCCGATGGGGGTGACCATCCGCGAGATCGTCGAGGAGATCGG
>PUPC01000170.1 GCA_003553185.1 Planctomycetota bacterium
GCGGTTTCTGCGTCCGACATGTGAGTCTCCTCTCTTCTGGTTGCCTCGTTCGGCCGACGGGCCGGTCAATCGCCCGGCCGTCCGCCGAACCTGGAACGAACTTGTGTTCGGGCCGACGCCGGGCGAACAGCCCGACGGCCGGCCGACACCTCTATCGTATGTGTATCGCGGCCAACCGGGCCGCGGGTCCGGTCATTCTTCTTCTTCCTTCTTCTTTGCCAGCGCGTCGGCGAGGGACAGGACCTGGCGGATCATGCCGGAGGCGACGCCGAGCGCGGCTCGCAGCGGTGCGATCCCCGCCCCGACCGCCTGGCCGAGCAGGACGTCTCGAGACGGCAGTTCGGCGAGCTTGCCGGCCGCCTCGGCGGCGAGCGGGCGCCCGTCGAGCATCCCGCCCTTCAGCTTCATCAGGTCGTTTTTCTTGGCCCATTCGGCGATGACCTTGGCCAGGGTGGCGGGGTCGTCGGCCCCGTAGGCCATGGCGGTCGGCCCGTCGAGAATCTTCGCCAGTTCCTCGGTCACCCCGGGCGAGATGTCCTCGTGGGCGGCGAGCGCCCGGCGAGCGAGCGATGTCTTGACCACCGAGAGCCCGGCCCCGTCGCCGCACCGGGCGCGGAGCTGGCTTCGGAGGGCGGCGGCCTGTCGGCCGGACAGCCCGGTGAAGTCGAGGAACACGCAGGTCTCGATCTCGGCGAACTTCTCTTTCAGCTCTTCCAACATCAGTTTGTTCAGGCGGCTCGGCATGGTTCTCCTCGCGTTGGCGGCTACATGTTCACTTTGATGCCGGGGCTCATGGATGCGGAGATCGTGATCTGGTGCATGAGCCGGCCCCGCGCCCCGGTCGGCCGGTTTCGGCGGACCTCGTCGACGAACGCGGTGATGTTTTCTTTCAGGTCTTCCGCCGGGAATGACCGTTTTCCGACGGGCGCGTGGATGTTCCCGGTCGCATCGAGCCGGAACTCGATCTTGCCCGCGGCGAATTCCTGGACGGCCTGGACGACGTCGGGGGTCACGGTGCCCGACTTGGGCGAGGGCATCAGGCCCTGCGGCCCGAGAATCCGCCCGAGCTTGCCCACGAACTGCATCATCGCGGGATGGGCGACCGCCACGTCGAAGTCCATCCACCCGTCGGCGACCTTGTCGGCGAGCTCCTCGCCGCCCGCCTCGACGGCGCCGGCCTCGAGGGCGGCCTCGACCTGGTCGTCGGGGCAGAAGCAGACCACTCGCATGGTCTTGCCGGTGCCTTTGGGCAGGGAGATGGTCCCGCGGATCGTCTGGTCGGCCTTTCGCGGGTCCAGAGCGGTCCTGATGGCGATCTCGACGGTCTCGTCGAAGCTGGGTGCGGGCAGTTCGGCGAGGGTGGCGAGGGCCTCATCGAGCGGGTAGGACTGGGTCTTGTCCACAGAGTCGCGGGCCTGGCGATATCGTTTGCTGTGCCTCATGATTCCTGTTCCCCTTCTTCTTCCGCAGCGTCCGGTTCGGCGGGGGCCTGAGCGGCGGGCTCGTCGGTGATGTCGATACCCATGCTCCGGGCGGTCCCCTCGACCTGTTTCAGGGCGCTGTCGATGTCGTTGGTGTTGAGGAACTCCATCTTTTGTTTGGCGATCTCGACGGCCTGTTCCTTTGATATTTTGCCGACCTTCTCCTTGTTCGGTTCGCCCGACGCGACGACGACGTTGGCGGCCTGCTTGAGGAGCGCGGCGGTCGACGGCCCGAGCACTTCGAAGTCGAACGATCGGTCGCGGTAGATGGTCAGTTCGACGGTGACGGGCGTTCCCTGGAAGTTCTGTGTCTTGTCGTTGAACTCTTTGCAGAAAGCGCCCGGGTTGACGTTTCTCGGCCCGAGGGCCACGCCGACGGGCGGTCCGGGGGTGGCCTGTCCACCGGGCACTTGCATCCGGAATGTTTCCACGATCTGTTTAGCCATAGGTCTCCGTTCTGCGTTTTGGGCAGCCGCTTACGCTTTTTCCACCTGCCAGTACTCCAGTTCGACCGGGGTGGGGCGGCCGAAAATAGTGACGACGACGCGCAGCAGGCCCTTTTCGGGCAGGATGTCTTCGACGGTCCCCTCGAAGTTTTTGAACGCCCCCTCGGTGATGCGGATGTTGTCGCCCGGGTCGAAGTCGATTTTGATGGTGGGGGCTTCTTCCTTGCGCTCGGCCTCTGCGGTGACTTTTTCCGCCTCTCTTTCGCTGAGCGGCGTGGCCCCCCCGCTCGCCCCGAGGAAGTCGCCGATGCCCGGGCAGTTCTTCACCAACGCCTTGGTCTCGTCGTCGAGTTCCATCTCGACGAAGACGTATCCGGGGTAGATTTTGTGTTCCGAGACGGTCTTCTTGCCGCTTTTGATCTCGGACACCTTCTCGGTGGGGACGAGGATGTTGGCCACCTTGCCCTCCAGGCCGGCGGCGTTTACCCGGGTCGCGAGCGTGTCGCGGACCTTTTCTTCCCGGTTTGTCTGTACTCGTAATACGTACCACTGCTTCACAATATTGTTCCTCGGCTAGTAAACGCCGATGATGGCGAGCAACTGGGTCAGCAAGATGTCCATGATGAAGATGGCCATGCCCATCAGCACGACGGTCCCGATGACCACGGTGGTCGAGCCGGCCACTTCTTCGCGGTCGGGCCAGACCACCTTTCTCATCTCGTTTTCGGTGTCGATGAGGATGTCGCCGGTCTTCTTGTGGAAGAAGGCGATGTACAGGGTGACTGTGGCGAGAGCGGCGAAGACGATCCCCGCCAGCACATAGCTGGCGTTACCCTCGAGCGATCCCAGCGCCCAGTCGGTGGCGAAGTAGGTGACGATCCCGCCCACAATGGCGGCCGGGACTCGTGCCCACATCCCTTCTTCCTGTTTGTACGTGCGCATCTCTCGGCGTCCGTCCTTTCGGTTTTTTTACCTGCTCGGCTGGCAGGGCAGGAGGGACTTGAACCCCCAACCTACGGTTTTGGAGACCGTTGCTCTGCCGTATTGAGCTACTGCCCTGTCCGTGCGGCTATTTCTTTCGCTGGCGGTGCGGCGTATGCACCTGGCAGAAGCGGCAGTACTTTTTGAGGTTGAGCCGTCCGCCGCCTCGGGTTTCGGTGTTGGTGCGATAGTTCTGGTTCTTGCACTCGGTACACTCGAGTGTAACGTGCTGCCGCATCGTGCGAATCTCCTTTTATCGGGCTCGTTCGGTGGCTACTCGATGATCTTGGTGACCACGCCGGCGCCGACCGTCCGGCCGCCCTCACGGATGGCGAACCGCATGTTCTCTTCCATCGCGATGGGCTGGACGAGCTCGACCCGCAGCTCGACGTTGTCGCCGGGCATCACCATCTCGGCTCCGCCGAGCAGATCGACCGATCCGGTGACGTCGGTGGTCCGGAAGTAGAACTGGGGCCTGTAGCCGGAGAAGAAGGGTGTGTGTCGGCCGCCCTCTTCCTTGTTCAGGATGTAGACCTGGCCCTCGAACTTGGTGTGCGGGGTGATCGATCCGGGCTTGGCGACCACCTGACCGCGCTCCAGCTCGTCTTTCTCGACACCGCGGAGCAGCAGCCCGACGTTGTCGCCGGCCATGCCTTCTTCCAGGGTCTTGTTGAACATCTCGACGCCGGTGCAGACCGTCTTGCGGGTCTCGGTCAGCCCGACGATTTCGACGTCGTCGCCGACGTGGACGGTGCCGCGCTCGATCCGGCCGGTCCCCACGGTGCCCCGGCCCTTGATGCTGAACACGTCCTCGACGGCCATCAGCAGCGGCTTGTCGGTCTCGCGCTCGGGTTCGGGGATGTAACTGTCGAGGGCGTCCATCAGCTCGAGGATCGGCTCGCAGGCGGGGCTTTCCGGATCGCCTTCAGCTTCCATTGCCTTGAGTGCGGAGCCGCGCACGACGGGGATGTCGTCGCCGGGGAACTCGTACTTGTCGAGCAGTTCGCGGACTTCGAGTTCGACGAGGTCGAGCAGCTCGGGGTCGTCGACCAGGTCGATCTTGTTGA
>PUPC01000043.1 GCA_003553185.1 Planctomycetota bacterium
CCCCCGAAGAGGTACGCGCTGCCGTGGCGAAGGCGGAGTCGGCGAGCGAGACCGCCCGACAGCTTGCCGAGCGCATCGACGAACTCACCGCCGAGCAGACGGCCCAGGAGGACGGCCTGCGAGATCTTGTTGCAGCAACACAGGAGACGGCCGACCAGGCACGACGTATCGCTCGGGAGGCGGCGGATCGGGCTGCCGAAATCCAGGGTATGCAACGCGCCGCGGAGCGACGGGACGCCGATGAAGCTCGGAGGGCCGAGGAGGCGGCCGTCGTCGCTCGAAAAGCAGCGGATATCACACAACGGGCTGCAAAATCGGCCGTCCAGGCCGCACAGGAAGCTCGTAAGGCGGCCAAGCAGGCTCGTGATGCCGCCGACGGCACCGAGCACGTGGCTGAACAGATGCAGGCGGTCGATGCGGCTCGTACGGCATTGGAGGCCGCAGAAAATGCCCGAATCGCCGCCAATGACGCCCTCCAACGCTTGAATCAACGGATGTCCAGCATGCCACAGTCGGGCGGTCAGCAGGCGGGTGGGCAGCCGAGCCGCCGAATTCGGGGTGGCGCTTCCAAGCGTGGCAAGGGCACCATTCTCTGATGGCTTGCTCGCAGTTGTTACATCCCCATTTCACGTTATTCCCACACCACTGAGCTCGGACCAATTCGCAATTTGCCAAATCGCGGTTGCCGCTCCCGTTCGCCCCGGCAGTTGAAATTGTTCACCTGCTCTGGTAGCATCGCATTATATGTTATACTGAGTTCGGCCTTGGAAGATGCATAAATGAAGTTGCTAGAACTACTAGACCCCAGCGTCATCAAGATCGGGATGACTGCCTCCGACAAGGGCGAGTCTTTCGTCGAGCTTGTCGGCTTGCTCGACCGCTCCGGGCAGGTGCCGGACCGCGAGGCCGCGCTTGATTCCTTGTGGGCCCGGGAAGAACTCCGGAGTACGGGTATCGGGAACGGAGTTGCCATCCCTCACGGCAAAGACACGTCCGTTCAGCATATCACCGCAGCAGCCGGCACCTCCGAACATGGGATACCGTTCAACAGCATCGACGGCAAGCCCGTCCACCTGATTTTCCTCGTCCTCGCCCGCGTGAATGATCCCGGCCCACACCTACAGACCCTTTCGGAGATCGCCACTTGTCTTAATGTGCCCGGCGCCTACGACCGGCTGGTCCGGGCCGCGACCCCCGAGGAGTTCCTGCAAGCCATCCAGTCAGGTGAGGAAGCCGCCATCTGACAGGATCGGCCTTTCACGGGCACAGATCGCTGCAGGAGACGAATTCCTCGTCGAGCCGATATCGACTAGTGAACGCATCTTTCCCAAAACGAACCCCTTCCTTGTCGTCCTCGTTCATCAGGGTAGGGCGGGAACTGATGATATGCCAGCCAGGCCTCGGTGTGTGCTGGCCCAATCTTTTTTGGAACTTTTGCCCGGACATTGCGTCTAAACTAATGAGTGTATGGCATGGTTGACCCGCTGCAGAACGAGGCCGAGATCCTCGGGCAATGTGCCAACGGCGATGCGGATGCGTTCGGTCAACTGGTCAACCATTACCAGGAGTTGATTTACAACGTGGTGGTGAGAATGTTGGGTAAACGCGAGGATGCGCAGGATGTCGCCCAGAAGGTCTTCCTTAAGGCGTATCGGCGTCTTGACACCTTTCAGGGCGAATCCAGGTTCGGTACCTGGCTGTGTTCCATCGCGGTTAACGAGGCGATCAGCGAACGTCGCAGGCAATCGGCTGCTCGAAGGAGCGGGGCGGTGCCCCTGAGTACGCTGGATAACGACCTAGATTGTCCTTTTGACCCGCCCAGCGACGGCCCCGGGCCCGAACAGCCGCTCGAAGCGGAAGAGATGATGGGGCGGATCCGGGCCGCCGTCAACGAGTTGAGCGACGATTACCGGGCGGTGGTTGTGCTTCGTGACATCGAAGGGCTGGACTACAATGCGATCAGCCAGGCGTTGGGTTGCTCATGCGGTACGATCAAATCCCGACTGCACCGGGCGCGGCTCCAACTGCGGGCGAAACTCAAGGGACTCGTGACAAGCTGAGGTATGAAGATGAACTGTTCTGATATCCGAGACCTGCTCGATGAATATGTGGACGAGGAACTCTCGTCGCAACAAAGGGATTTGGTCGACCGCCACATCTCCGAGTGCCCGTCCTGCCGAGCCGAACTCGAAACGACTGAACATACCGCCGGGCTGGTCCGGTCGCTCCCTCGCGAGTCGGTGCCGGACGGTCTGGCCGAGGCCGTGCAAGAACAGGTACGGCTCGCCGATCAGCGGAAGCGCCGAGCCGTGGCATTGCGTTGGGTCGGCGTGGGCGGGTGGCTGGCTGCCGCCGCCGCCCTGGCGCTCGTTTTGCGTTACGGCTGGTTCCCCCCGGAACCGGGCCGTCCGCCGGCCGAGACGGAGATTGTCATTACACGTGAGGAACCTCCTGAGAAACCTCTGGATGAGGCCGCTCCTCCGGCGCCGGAAGAGCCGGTGGTCGCCGAGCGCGAGCGAGAGCGGGAGCCCGCCTTCCCGGCTGAGGAAAAGGATGTTGCTCTGCCGTCGGAGCTTAACGCTCTTTCAGAGGGCCCTGTCCGCGATATCGTCGCTGAGAGAGAGCGCCAGGTGATTGAGGTGACTGCTGTCAGGTTAGGACGACGTCTTGCTGTAGAGGACGGGACGCTGACGGTAATGGGCGTGGACCGAGAAACGACCTATGCCGCTGTCCGTCAGGCCCTCGACTTCGTCGCCGAGGAGAACATTCTGGACGAACGGCGCGACGGCGAGCCGGACGGCGAGGTCACCGCCATCCTGGTAACCTTGCCACGGGCGAAACTGGATGAGTTCCGAAGCCGCATGGCACAACTTGGCCACGATGATCGCGAACGAGCCCCCGGCGTCGCGCCGGAATCGGCAGAGAGGGCGCTGAGACGCGAAACCCTTGAGATGGAGACTCCGGTAACTGAGAAATCGGATGATGCGGATGCGATCAAATTACCGGATGAAGTAGACGCCGCAGAGGACGCTGAAATGGTAACCGTTCGGATTGAGCTGGATATTGTTGGTCCAGATCGAGTCATGCGGGGTAACGATGTGCCCGCCGTGCAATACCGCTTGCAGGATATAGACGCTCCGGAAGATGACGCGGACTGATATTCCGGTGTCCTCCTGCTCCCTCACCCTCTATCAAACCTGATTCGGCGTGCTACCGGGGAATCATCCAGAGCATATGTGCGGGGGCGGTCCGACGAAGCACGGCCAAGTGGCCGGCGACACTACGCAGGGTCAGGAAAGGCGTCAGGCCCCTGTGGCCTGGACCGCTCCTGCCAGCAGTGCGATAGCCGCTCCGATCATCCCGATCAGGCCCATGCCGCAACTGAACCCGGCCATCAACACAGGGGTTGCCCGCCGCCACAGCTTGCGCCCGAATTTCGGCCCGAAATAGTATCTCCCCAATAATGCACCGAATATTTCGGGAAATACCATGTGCGGTAATATACCGATCCCGCTGATATAGCCATAAAGGGCGAGTGTGGGCAGCCCGGCAGTGCTCATGATGATATAGGCCAGGGTGCCGAAGCCCAGGCCATATCCGATATAGTCCCACCGGATTGCCCGATAGAGCAGGTTGTCTTGGGCGCCTTCCTCGGGCAGGGTGGCCGAGTACCAGAGGCACGTACTCAGGGCGCGGCGATGCCACATTCTCTGGGCGTAGGGGTAGTCTTCCGACGGGATTCTGGGGCCGGATTGCCAGATATAGCCCCAAAACACGAAGCTGGCCGCCCACAGGACGGGGAACATCAGCAGTTCGAGCTTGATGACGCTTCGGAAGCTGGTCCCGGTCAGTTCGATTTCTCGGAACCGCTGCGCCTGCCGGCCGAAGTCCCGCATGGGGAAGGGGGCGAACCAGATATCGACGCCCTGGTATCCGCTGAAGATGAACATCGCCTGTCTTAACATGGGGAA
>PUPC01000275.1 GCA_003553185.1 Planctomycetota bacterium
AATACAATCCCGTGGCAGTCGCGGCCAAGCTGCTGAACACGTATCTCCACCAACTGATGAAATACGAGCAGCCACGACGCTGCTACCACGTATTGCACGTGCCACTGGACCAGAAGATACGCGGTTCTCTCGTGAAGGAGCTCGCCGACAAGCAATGCTCGGATGCAGCCGAGCTCCTTCGGAAGCACAACCCTTATACATTGGAGTACGAGAAGTATAAATGCATCCAGATCGCACTGCGGGAACACTGCGAAGAGCTCAGGGGCCCGGAGTGTATCCACCCGACGTTCGTTGGCATAGAGCTCAACCTTTTATGGGCGTCCGCGGGCTCGTGAACCGCGATTATCGCTTTGTTGCGGACCATTTGCGTTGATTGCAAGATGTTGGTTGGGACGTAGATAACGGGCAGGGGAAGAAGTGTTTTTTGCCGTTTTCGGGCCGATGTTACGGGGATGCATGCCGGGAAACGCTGGTCGGCGTTACTTCGGCGGCTCCCCCGCTCGATTTTGCCCAATAACGGACGGTTGCCGCCCCAATTCCCCGGCGGCCAGGCCCAGATCGAGGGTCGGCACGGCCGGCGGGCTCGCTTGAATCATGGCCCGCCCGCCGATACGATTTACCCTGTTTCGACGGCTTGTGGAGCGGGCGGATGACCAACAAGGAGATCGCACAGCGGTTTGCCGAGCTGGCCGACCTGCTCGAGTTCAAGGACGAGAACGCGTTCAAGGTGCGGTCCTACCGCCGGGTCGCCCGGGTGCTGGAGGACCTGTCGGAGGACGTGGCCGAGCTGGCCGAGAAAGGCACGCTCGAGGACCTGCCCGGGGTCGGCGAGGCGACCGCGAAAAAGATCGCCGAGTATCTCGAGACCGGAAGAATCCGCCGGCTCGAGGAGGCGCGGGAAGGAGTGCCCGAGGGGATCGCCGAGGTGCTCGGCATCCAGGGCGTCGGGCCGAAAAAGGCGGCGATGCTGTTCAAGGAGCTGGGGATCGGATCGGTCGACGAACTCGAGGAGGCGGCCCGGGAACACCGGCTGCGGGACCTGCCCGGGATGGGCGAAAAAACCGAGCAGAACATCCTGCGCGGGATACGCATCGCCCGCAGCGGGACCGAACGGATGCGGCTGGACGTCGCCCTGGACGCCGCCGCGATGGTGATCGACCACCTCGAGGGTAAGCAGGGGCTGGTCTCGCGCATCACCCCAGCCGGAAGCTTGCGCCGGCGGCGCGAGACCATCGGCGATGTCGATCTCCTCGCCGTCGGCGACGACCCCGCCGCGATCATCGACGAGTTCACCTCCGGCCCCTACGTCGCCGACGTGCTGCTCGCCGGCGAGACCAAGGCGAGCGTGGTCGTCGAGGGCGACCCGCACCCGCAGGTGGACCTCCGGGTCGTCGATGCCGACGAGTTCGGTTCCGCCCTGCAATACTTCACCGGCTCGCAGGCCCACAACATCAACCTGCGCGGGCTGGCCAAGAAGCGAGGGATGAAGATCAGCGAGTACGGCCTGTTCGAGGGCGACGACCGGATCGCCTCGGCGGAGGAAGAAGACATCTACCGGGCGCTCGACATGGCCCTCATCCCGCCCGAGCTGCGCGAGGACCAGGGCGAGATCGAGGCCGCGCTCGACGGCTCGCTGCCCGACCTCGTCGAGCCGGACGACATCCGGGGCGACTTCCACGTCCACTCCGACTGGAGCGACGGGCGGAACACCATCGAGGAGATCGCCGAGGCGGCCCGCGAACGCGGCCTCCGGTTCGTCGCCATCACTGACCACAGCCGGTCGCTCACCGTCGCCAACGGGTTGACCGAGGAGCGGGTCCGCGAGCAGATTGAACAGATCGAACGGGTCAACCGCTCGCTCTCCGACCTGCAGGTGCTGGCCGGCAGCGAGGTCGATATCCGGTCCGACGGCTCGCTCGACCTGCCCGACGACCTGCTGGCCGAGCTCGACGTGGTCATCGCAGCCATCCACACGGGCTTCAAGCAGCCGCGCCGCCAGATCACCGACCGGCTCGTCGCCGCCGCCGAGCATCCCCACGTGGACATCATCGCACACCCCTCCGGCCGACTGATCGGCCGGCGCGACCCGTATGACCTCGATGTCCCCGAACTCATCCGGGCCTGCGCCCGGACGGGCACCGCGCTCGAGATCAACGCCAACCCCGAGCGGTTGGACCTCACCGACGGGTACTGCCGGATGGCCAGGGCCCAGGGCGTGCGGCTCGCCATCGGGAGCGATGCCCACGGCGTCGAAGCACTCCGGCTGATCGACCTCGGCGTAGCCGTAGCACGAAGGGGCTGGCTGGAGAAAGACGACGTCCTGAACACCCGCCCGGAACCACAGCTCCCAAAACGGCAGGCAGGAGAGGCATGAACCCGACGGCCGACACTCGGCCGGGCCACTATGCGGCAGGGCCGCGGCATCCCGGCGGACATGGAGCATCTCGAGAGCATGGCCCAGGTCGAGAGGATGTTCGAGGACCTGACGGAGACCGGGGCCGGGGGATGGGCGCTCCGTGTCGACGAGCGATGATCGCCGTCGCCGCCATTCGCCCGCAGAATCGACGAGGAAGACAGTGACAGGAGCCGACGTGCCCGAGGATCTGCGGATCGGAATCACGACCACCGTCCCGGCGGAGATCATCTATGCCGCCGGGCTGGTGCCCGTCGATCTGAACAACCGGTTCATCACCGCCCGGGACCCGTCGAAACTGATCGAAGAGGCCGAACAGGCGGGCTTCCCGCGCAACATCTGTGCGTGGATCAAGGGGCTCTACTCGGCCGCCGGCCGGGAGGGCATCCGCCGCCTGGTCGCCGTGGCCAGGGGCGATTGCAGCAACACGCACGCACTGGCTGAGATACTGGAGATCGAAGGGGTGGACATCATCGATTTCTCGTTCCCATACGGCCGAGGCGAGGCCGAGCTCGACGCCGAGCTGGGCAAGCTGTGCGCCGCGCTGGGCGCGAGCCGACAGGCCGCCGAGCGGGAGAAGGAACGCCTCGACCGCTGCCGGGCGCCGGTGCACGAGATCGACCGGCTCACCTGGGAGGAACGGCGGGTGACCGGCGAGGAGAACCATCTGTGGCAGATCAACTGCTCGGACCTGCGAGGCGACCCCGAGGCGTTCGCCGCCGAGGCCGAGTCCTTCCTCGAGGCCGCCGTCGCCCGCCGGCCGATGCCGCCCGGCGTCCGGCTCGGCCTTATCGGCATCCCGCCCATTTGTTCCGACCTGTACCGGACGCTCGAATCGCTCGGCGGGCGGGTGGTCTTCAATGAGATGCAGCGGCAGTTCAGCATGCCCTACCGGACCGGCTCGCTGGCCGAGCAGTACCGGCGATATACCTACCCCTACGACATCTTCTTCCGCCTGGACGACATCGAGCGGGAGATCGAGCGCCGGCGGCCCGACGCGATCATTCATTACGTGCAGAGCTTCTGTTTCCGGGGCATCCAGGACCGGCTGGTGCGCGCCCGGCTGAAGCTGCCCGTCCTGACCCTCGAGTGCGACCGGCCGGGCCCGCTGGACGCCCGGAACCGCACTCGGCTGGAAGCGTTTATGGAGATGCTGGAAGCATGAGCGAGAAGCGGAAAAAGCGGCGACGTTGGCTGTGGCAGGGGCTCAAGATCGGCCTGGTCGCGGGCATCATATTCTGGATGGTCCGCCAGGGACTGATCCGCACCGAAGACCTCGCAGGCGTCGCGTCACAATGGCCGCTGCTGGCCCTCGCCTTCGTCGGCCTGATGCTCATGGTCTTCCTGCAATCGATCCGTTGGGGAATCCTGATCAGGCCGCAGGGGGCCGAGGTTCGGCTGGGCGAGCTGTACACCCTGGCGATGACCGGTCTGTTCTTCTCGACCATCGCGCCCGGCGGGGTGGGGGGCGACCCGATCAAGATGTACTACATCGCCCGGGGCCGGGAGAACAAGGCGGAGGCGGCGACCACCGTGTTCGTGGACCGGTTCC
>PUPC01000046.1 GCA_003553185.1 Planctomycetota bacterium
CCGCCACCTGAACGCCGAGGTCAACCGCCAGGTCCGCCCCGACGGCCACCAGGTCGAGCAGTGCATCAACTACCATTCCGGCTGCATCGGATGGTTCACTCGCACCGGCGAGCTGGCGCGGCTGAACGGCCGCGAAGACGAGTTCCCCGGCGAGTTCTGGACCCGGATCGAAAAAATGGTCGCCGCCGTGATGAAGCTCACCCCGCCCGGCGGCCGGTCTGCACAGTTCGGCGACACTCACCACCCGACCGACTGCCGCCGTGTACTGCGACGCTGGACGGGGACGTTCGACCGCGACGACTTCCGGTACGTCGCTTCGGCCGGAGAAGAGGGCCGCCCTCCAAATGACACAGCGTTCGCCCTGAAAGACAGCGGCTTCTACTCAATGCGAAGCGGGTGGGACGACGACGCGATCGGGCTCGTCCTCAAATGCGGGCCGGACGGCGGCTGGCACTGCCAGCCCGACAACGGAACGTTCGAACTGTGGGCATACGGACGACGCCTCATGCCCGACAGCGGTACCTACGTCTACAGCGGTGACGACGCCGGCAGGGCCTGGTTCCGCCAGACGCGGGTACACCAGACCCTCACCCTCGACGGCCGGGACATCGCCTATGCCCCGCGGCTGCGGTTGTGGAGGCCCGGCGAAGAACTCGACACGCTCGTCGTCGAGAACGACAGCTACGAGGGAATGGTGCACCGGCGCGCGGTCCTGTTCGTCCGGAAGGCGTTCTTCGTGCTCATCGACGAGGCGCTCGGCGACGCGGCGGGAAACGCGATGCTGCACTTTCAGCTCGCGCCGGGCGACGCGGTTTTCGACGAGACGAGCCCGACGGTGCGGACCGATTTCGACCGAGCGAACCTGCTGATACACGGCCTGCCGCAGCCGGACCTTGCCGTCGAGAAGGAGCGCGGGCAGGTGTCGTTCAAGTACGGGACACGCGAGGACCGCCCGGCGTTCCGTTATCAACTCCCCAAACCAGAAGGCGGCGGCGTCCGCTTCGTCACCGTGCTCGTGCCGTACGAGGACGCCGACCCGCCCGAGGTCTCGGCCGAACTGGTCGGCGATCCGCCGCCGGGCGCCGCCCGCGTCGAGGTCGATGTGCAGGTGGGCGATATCCGCGAACGGATCGGGTATGATCTGGAGCAGGATTAGCCCCTTGGTTCGGATGAACCGGTCAGGAGTCGAACGGAATGAAACAAAGGACGGCAAGATGAGAATGAAGGCATTCATTGGCTCCGTGTTGATCGGATTGATCTCGTATGGGGTGATATCCGCACGGACCGAGGAAGCGCCCGATTACCTGGCGGTGGTACGGGCCTATGCCGACGCGATGATCGAGCACGGGCGCGACAGGTATGGCGAAGAACATTCGCCGCTGTTCGCCGCTGCCCTGGATCGCGAGACGATGACGCTCAATCCGCGCGAGGAATCGCGCCGGGCGTTCGGGGCCATCCAGGGCGTCCGGGAGCACGACCGGTCGTTGGGCGGGGCGAACCCTTACGAACACAGGGGCCTGTACGCCATCCTCTACCAACTGACCGAGTTGACCGGTGAAGGTCGCTACGCCGAGGAAGCGGACAAGGCGCTGAAACATTTCTTCACCCGCTGCCAGCATCCGCGAACCCACTTGATGCCCTGGGGCGAACACCTCTACTGGGATTTCCACACGGACAACTGGTCCGCCAGCGATCCCTCTGGCCCACTGCGGGATACCCACGAAATCTCCGGACCGTGGCCGTTCTGGGACGCCTGTTATCGGCTCGCCCCCGACGCGAGCTGGCGGTTCGCCATCGCCCAATGGGACCACCAGGTCGCGTGCAAAGAGACCGGCTCCTTCTGCAGGCACGCCCGGTTCTCCCGCCACGGACCCGGCCGGCTTCGCGAATTTCCCCGATACGCCGGGCAGATGATCGAGAACTGGGCAGACTCCTATTCCCGCCCCGAAAACGCAGACCGCGAGCGACGGGACGAGTTGCCCCAGGCCATCGCCGCACTCGTCGGCCGCATGGAGGCCAACATGGAACTCACGGAAACGGGCCATCTGCCCGCCGGCCGTGACCGGGGCAATCACTTCGATATCGTGTGGCCCGGCAGCAACCTCGAACTGGCCCGGTGCCTGTGGGAGGCCTCCACGCACCTCGAACAGACCCACGGGGAGCTCGCCGAACGCATGCGCCGACTGGCCCTGCGACAGGACGCAACCTTCTTCGAAGCCCCCCACCGAATCACATCCGGCGGCGGCTTTGTGGCCACGCTGGACTCCCGGACGGGGCGGCCACGGGCCCGCTGCACAAATCTCCCCTACACCGAGACCTGGGCCACCGGGTACGGCCAGGGAATCCATGCCGGTCGAGCCAACCAACTATACATCCGACAAGAACAGCTACAGGCCGGCCATCCGGACAAAGCGGCGAAATACCGAAAGCTCCTGCTCGCCGCAGCGGAACAATACCTCGCGTCGGAACCGGACCCCGACCAATTGCAAAAGCCCGCTGCTCTGGCCAGTGCCATCCAACTTATGCTGAACGCTCACCGGATCACGGACGACCAAAGATTCCTGCAGCGAGCCGACCATTTCGCACGGATCGGCATCGACCTCTTCCTCGACGAGGGCGGCCCCCTGCCGAAAGCCACAAATCAACACGGGCACTACGAAGCGAAAACTGGCGGACCGAGATTCATGAACGCCCTCCTGCAACTCCACATCGCAATGCAAGAGTAATGCATCCTGACGACCGCGGTTGACCATTTGACTTGGAACAATATACCTTATATCATCAGGGCATGATCCTCGGAGCAGCACATGATAGACGTGCGGACCGAGACCAGAAAACCACATCCGGCCTGAATACGTCGTCCCGATCGCGGCAACCTGTTGCAGGGAGACAAAATGGATAACACCGAGCAGGTGCCCGTCCGGCCGCTCCGGGCGCGAAAATTTTATGGCTTGCCTTCCCGCCCGTTTCGGGTATGGTAAAATAAGGCATACAAATCCGGCCAGCCAATGTCTTGACACATCTCGAATGGAGGAACGTAGTAATGTTGAATGCCAACCGTCGTCTGAAGTGGCTCCTGGTGCTGTTTGTTGTTCCGGTTCTGTGCTCGACTGTGGCACACGCGGGGGAATTGTTCGGACGGACAAGGGCTCTGGACACCGAGAGCTACTGGCGGGTCCGGACCGTCCGCGAGACCGAAGATATGGTCCTGCCCGACGGGGAGATAATTCACGGTCGGATTGACTCCGATATCACGGGGACCGATGTGCACGGCTTCTTCCGAGGTGACGCGGAAGCAACATCTATCCCGGAAGACCAATGGCGTGTCGAACCGCGCGACGAAGATGAAATCGTTCGCCTCCCCCGCCAGACATCCGCCGACTGGATGCAGCCGGACTTCGACGATAGCGCCTGGGCACGCATTCGCGGCCCGTTCCTCCACAACGCGACCGACCCGGACTGGAAGCTGATCCTGATGCGTGGGACGTTCAAGGTGGACGACCCCAACCGGGTGGGCCACCTCGAACTCGAGCTCGCCTTCCGCGGCGGAGCCGTTGTCTACGTGAACGGCGTCGAGGTGGGCCGGGCGTACATGCCCGAGGGCGACCTCGACGTCCACGCTTCGGCGGAACCCTACCCGGAGGAAGTGTACTTCGACGACGATGGCTTTACCATACCCCGGAATACCCGCGACGAGGCACTGCAGGAACGAATCGCAAAACGAGTGCGCGAAACGGAGGTCCGGATACCGGCGGCGAACCTGAAGGAGGGCGTGAACGTCCTCGCAATCGCGGTCCATCGCGCCCCGGTGCCGCCGCGTTTCTATGTCAGTCGTAGCCCAGGAGCTTCCAGTATTGGCAGCCGGCATACAACGGGGCGAGGAGGCGGCTCCGCCTGGTCACGCATCGGCCTGAACAAGGCCGAACTGATCATGCAGCCCGGCGCCCAGGTCACCCCAAACA
>PUPC01000127.1 GCA_003553185.1 Planctomycetota bacterium
GCGACCAGCCGGACATCATCGAACTGGGCAGCATCATGCTCATCTTCGGCGCCATCTTCCAGGCGTTCGACGCCATCTTCATCATGACCTGCGGGGCGCTGAAAGGGGCCGGCGACACCCGATTCCCGATGTTCGTCACCGTCGTCAGCGCCTGGTTCTTCTTCCTCCCGCTCGCCTTCCTGCTGACCATCACCCTCGACCTCGGCGTGGCCGGGGCCTGGCTGGCGATGACCCTCTACCTCGCCGCCACCAGTATCGTGATGCTGGTCCGGTTCGCCCGCGACGCCTGGAAGACAATCGACATCTTCGCGGGAGAGGAAAAGGCGGACACAATCGGCAACCGCCCGGCCCCGAAAACCGTCGAAGGGACGTAACCGCACACCCCGCCGCCCGACCGGATACAAGGACGGAATGGCCCTGTGCCAGATCGCCATCAGCGGTCTCCTTCCCGGGCCGTCCGTATGCTCCCTGCAATCCCCCACCGGCACCTCGACCGCGGTGTTTCTGACCCTTCTTCAGTCAGGTTGGTGCCGCCCCTGTTTCGTATTTCGACATTCGATATTCGGATATTCCCCCGTCAGGTGGGGAGGGCGGCCATTTTTTTTGCCATCCAATTGCCCGGCGGGGCGAATCTCCCTATAATCCGGGGCGTGTTGACTGTTTCGAGCAGACTTCGCGGGATGTGCCCGCGAAGCACGAACGCCCAACTCACGGAGTAGCAATGAGCAACGTCCGCGTCCGTATCGCACCCAGCCCGACCGGCCCGCCGCACGTGGGCACCGCCTACATCGGCCTGTTCGACTATGCCTTCGCCCGCCACGCCGGCGGCAAGTTTGTCCTCCGGATCGAGGACACCGACCAGGAGCGCTCGACGAAGGAGTCGGAGGAGGCGATCCTCCGGGCACTCCGATGGCTCGGCCTGGAGTACGACGAAGGCCCCGATGTCGGAGGCCCCTACGGGCCGTACCGTCAGTCGGAACGGACGGACATCTACCGCGAGCACGCCATGAAACTGGTCGCGACCGGGCACGCCTATCACTGTTTCTGCACTCGCGAGCGGCTGTCCCAGATGCGCAAGGAGCAGCAGAAGCGGAAGCAGCCGCCGATGTACGACGGCACCTGCCGCGAGCTGTCCGCCGACGAGGTCCGAAGCCGGCTCGACGCGGCCGAACCGGCGGTCTTCCGCCTCAAGGTCCCCCGCGAGGGCGAGACCGCCTACACCGACCTGGTTCGCAAGAAGGGCGAGCCGGTCGTCTTCCAGAACCGGCACATCGACGACCAGGTGCTCCTCAAGTCCGACGGGTTCCCGACCTACCACCTCGCCAACGTGGTCGATGACCACCTGATGGAGATCACGCACGTTGTCCGGGCCGAGGAGTGGGTCAACTCGACGCCGAAGCACATCATGCTGTACAAGGCGTTCGGCTGGGAGCCGCCGAAATACGCCCACATGCCGCTGCTCCGCAACCGGGACAAGTCGAAGATCAGCAAGCGGAAGAACCACACGTCGCTGGACTGGTACCGCGAGCACGGGTTCCTGCCCGAGGCGATGCTCAACTTCCTCGCCCTGATGGGCTTCTCCGCCGAGGAGGGCGAGGAGGTGTTCGACCTGGATGCGATGGTCCGCGATTTCTCCTGGGACCGGATCAAGACCTCGCAGCCGATCTTCGACGTGGACAAGCTCGAGTGGCTCAACGGCGTCTATATCCGGGAGCTCGGGGTCGATGAGTTGATCGAGCGGCTCCGCCCGTTCGCCGAGGCGGGGCGGCTCGACCAGGGCGAGACCACGCGGAAGATGGTCGGCATCATCCAGGAGCGGCTGAAAACGCTCGACGAGTTCGACAAGTGGACCTGGTTCTTCTTCACAGACGAGCTCGATTACGATGTCGAGACGCTCATCCCGAAGAAGACGACCGGGCCCGAGACCGCGGCCATCCTCCGGGCCGCCCTCGATGCGTACGAGGGTGTGGACGAATGGACGACCGAGCCGCTCGAGCAGACCGGGCGCGGGCTGTGCGACCGGCTCGAGTTCAAGGTCGGGCAGGTGTTTATGGCCCTCCGCGTCGCCATCACCGGCAGCGGCCAGTCGCCGCCGCTGTTCGAGTCGATGGAGATTCTCGGCCGGACCCGGTCGCTGGCGCGGCTGCGGGATGCACTGGCTCGGCTCGGCGAGCAGGAGGGCGAAACGGGCCGGATTGCGGATTGACATCACCGGGCGGACGGTTACAATAGCGGGACCATAACCGGTTTCTCGAAAGGGGCAGCAATGGAAGGCAATGCGTCGCAGTTGATTACGAACGAGCAGGACGGCGTGACCGTCGTTCGTTTCAGCGACACCAAGGTGATCGACCAGCGGAACATCAACCAGATCGGTGCCGAGCTGGACGAGATGGTCGACAAGGGCGGTGTGCGGCAGATGCTCATCAATATGGAGAACGTCCGCTACCTGTCCAGCGCCGTGCTGGGCAAGCTGATCTCCCTGCACAAGAAACTGCTGACCAACACCGGGGAGCTCAAGTTGTGCTGCATCGCCGACTCCATCTTCGAGGTGTTCGAGATCACCCGGCTCGACCGGGTGTTCCATATCTACGACACCGAAGAGGAGGCGCTGGCCCGGTTCGGCGGCACGTGAGATTCGACGCGCCCTTAGCTCAATCGGCAGAGCATCTGACTCTTAATCAGAGGGTTCCAGGTTCGAGTCCTGGAGGGCGTACCACCTTTCGCATCGGGGGGCCGCCGCCGGCACCGGTGTTCCGAAATAGCCCGGCGTTGCATCCAACACACCGCCGAAAAACCGATCACGGGCAAGCCGTCCGCGCCGCCGCTCACCCGCCCGCGCATCCGCGCGCCCGAAAGGACGGGTGTAAGGTGGGGGAAAGGGAGAAGGGAGAAGCGGGGAATACGTGCCACATGCCCCACGCTCCCGTGCCCCCACGCGCCCTTGCCCCAAATAAGCCCGCCCGGCGCTGTTAGACGCCGAGCGGGGATGCGTGTGCTGCGTTACGACCGTTTGCGCCGCTTCAGCCCGAGGAGGGCCATGCCCAGGAGCGACAGGCCGGCCGGCTCGGGGATGGGCGGCGAATCTTCGCCGGTGACGTCAGTCAGATAAACGCGGCTGCCGTCATAGAAGACGCCGGCGGAGCTGACGTCCCAATCGACGAGCCCATCGTCGATCTCTACGCCGGTCAACTGGGTGCTGCCCGTCGTCGCATCAAGTTCACCTGTGTAGCGAAACAGATCGAACTCGTTGTTGGCGAAAATGGAGCCGTTCTGTCCCAGCCCGTCGTCCACCAGCCGGAGCACCCAGCCGTCGTCCAACGTCAGGTCGCCGGCGACGTCGATGAGATCGTGTTGGGCGGAACTGCCGATTGCGTACTCGTAGATGCCGCCATCCTGCATCGTGAAGCTGCCGCCAACGTTCAGCGTGCCGATGTCCGAATCGTCACGGCTCACCTGCAGCGTGCCGCCATCTTTGAGGATCACGTCGCCTGTACCCAGGGCCTGCTCATTGGCCGCGTACAGCGTGCCACCGCTGACGGTGGTCGTGCCGGTGTAGGTGTTCGCGTTGTTGAGCGTCAACGACCCGTCGGTGATGTTGAGGGCCCCTTCGCCGCCGAGGACCGCATCGAACGTGCTGGCTTCGGGATTGCCGTAGTTGAACGAATCGGACACGGTGAGCGAGCCGCCGTCCCAGGTCCACTCTCCGCCCATACCGAGAGGGACAAAATATTCAACGTTGACGGTGGCCGCGCTATCATCGTCCAGCGTAACGGTATAACCGGTTATGCCGCCAAAGAACGCGGCATCGCCCGCTGTCGGGTAGCTGCCGCCCCCTGTATCATGCCAGTTCACGGGGTCGTTCCAGGCGCCATCAGTGCCATCCCAATCGTATCTGTGGACAGACGCCAAGGCCACCGCCGGGATGCTCACCAGGCCGAGCACCAAAACCATCGCCAGCAC
>PUPC01000113.1 GCA_003553185.1 Planctomycetota bacterium
GGGGGCTCGACCAGATCGTGCCCCGGATGAACACCGTCCCCGACATCTGCCACGGCTGGGAGGACATCTGCGGCAAGTCCGGCCCGCTGGTCAGCCCGTCGATCTTCGACGAATGCGTCGCACCCGGATACCAAAAGGTCCGAAACAAACTCGACGATTACGGCATCCAGTTCTACAGCATCGACACCGACGGCGATATCGCCGCCCTCATCGGCCACTGGCTGGACGCCGGGGTGAACGTCCAGTTCCCCATCGAGATCGGGACCTGGCAGGCCGACCCGATGGCCTACCGCAAGCAGTACGGACGGGAGCTGCGGATCGTCGGCGGGGTCAACAAGCTGGTCCTGGAAGACGGCCCAGCCGCCATCGACGCCGAGATCGAACGACGGCTCCCGCTCGCACGCGACGGCGGATACATCCTCATGCCCGACCACCTCATCCCCCCCGGCGTCGCGCTCGACGACTACCGCTACTACCTCGACCGGATACGGGAACTGCGCCTCGATTGAAAAGCAAAACGATGAAGGCAGAGACGGCACACACGGAGCGGCCCCGACCGAACGCCGGACAGCTATCCCGCGAGAGGAGAGCGCGATGCAAAAACTGACCGACCGCCAGCGCCAGGTCTACGAGTTCATCCTGTCCCGGATCGAGACCGCGAACCGGCCGCCGACCATCCGCGAGATCGGCCGGCACTTCGGCTGGCGGTCCACCGGCACGGTGCGGGACAATCTCCGGGCACTGGAGAAGAAGGGCTATATCCGCCGCCGGAGCCGGTCGGCCCGCGGGATCGAACTGCGGCAGCGGGAAGACACGATGACCGCCTCCGGCGCCCGCCGCATCCCCGTCGTCGGGCGGATCGCCGCCGGGCGGCCGCTCCTCGCCGTGGAGAACCTGGAGGGGCGGATCGACGTGGACGAGCGGTTCCTCAGGAAAGGCGGCCCCCTGTTCGCTCTTCGCGTACACGGTGACAGCATGCGCGACGCCGGCATCCTCGACGGCGACCACGTGTTCGTCCGCAAGCAGGAGACGGCCGACAACGGCGATATCGTCGCCGTCATCATCGACGACGAGGCGACCGTCAAGCAATATTTCCACGAGGGCGACCGCATCCGGCTCCAACCCGCCAACGAGACGATGAAGCCGATCTACATCGAACCGGAAGAAGCCCAAGTCGCCATCGCGGGCAAGGTGGTGGGTGTGCTCCGCGAATTCTAGCCCCTCGCCGTCCCGTCATCCATCCAGGCAATCCCGCACCAGTTCGAGAAGCCGGGGCAGTACGCGGTCCAACGCATTGATCGGCCGGGCGATGCACTCCCCGACCGGAAGCCCGGAGTCGGTCAGCCCGACGGCCGCTCCGAGCGGGATGCGGTGGTCGCCGATCACCCCGCACAGGGCGATGGTCGGGACCCCCGCCCGGTCGGCCAGGCGAGATACGTAGCTGACCACCTTTCCCTCGGCCGACTGCTCGTCGAGTGTCCCCTCGCCGGTGACGACCAGGTCCGATTGCTCGATCTGTTCGGCCAGCCCGGTCATCTCGTCGAACAGTTCCATCCCGTTCCGCAGGTCCGCCCCCGCGAAGACGCAGAGCCCGGCGGCCAGCCCGCCTGCCGCGCCGCCCATCGGCATCCCCGCGAAATCCACGTCGGAAAGGGCACGGATGACCTCGGCGAGCCGGGCGAGGTTGCTCTCAATGCGGCTCAGTGTCGCCGGGGTCCCGCCCTTCTGCGGACCGTATATCTGGACGGCCGACCGCTCGCCAAGCAGCGGGGTGCGGACGTCGCACGCCACCCGGACGGCGACGTCGGCCAGCGGATGGCGTTCGGGCGGCACGATGCGAGCCAGCGTGTCGAATGCGCCGATGCGGGGTGCGATCTGTCGGCCGCGTTCATCGAGGAACTCGAACCCCAAGGCCGCGGCCATCCCCACGCCACCGTCGATGGTGGCGCTCCCGCCGACGCCCATCACGACCTGCTCGGCCCCGCGCCGGGCGGCGTCGAGCAGCAGTTCGCCCACGCCGCAGGTCGTCGTCTTCAACGGGTCGAGTTCAGCCGGATCGAGCAGTGCGAGCCCGTTGGCCTGGGCCGACTCGACGACCGCCAGGCGCTCGTCGGGCGACCAGACGTACTGTGCCCGGCGAGGCCGCATCAGCGGGTCGCTCACCCGGCATCCGACCGGCGCAGTACGAAAATGGTGGCCGACCGATTCGGCGAATCCGTCGCCGCCGTCCGACGCCGGGAAATTGACGATGCGGGCGCCTGGCAAATGCCGGTCCAGCCGGACCGACAGGGCGTCGCCCAGCTCGGGCGCACCGATCGACCCCTTGAAACTGTCGAAGATGAGGGTGATCGTTCGCGCCACGATGCCGCTCCTGTCGGTTTGCCGTTCGAAAGGCCCGTCGGACAGGATATGGGAAGGCCGGCAAAGGTGTCAACATCAGTGGCCGAAGGGATGCCGGCCCGTAGAGCCGGCATCCCCATTCGGCATCGGGGCAAACGATGTTCTGGCCGGGCGCTCCAGCTCGGTCGCCCGGCTCACATGATGGGCAGATATTTCTCCAGCTCGTATCCGCTGACGTGGGTTCGATAGCCGTCCCACTCGATTCGTTTGTTGGCGATGAACTTCTCGAAGATGTGGTCGCCGAGGGCTTCGCGGACGAGTTCGCTCCGGCTGGTCTCCCAGATGGCCTCGTCGAGGTTGTTGGGGAGACACTCGATGCCGCGTCGCTCGCGTTCCGCCTCGCTCATCTCGAAGATGTCCGCCTCGACCGGGCCGGGCAGCTCATAGCCATCCTTGATGCCCTTCAGCCCGGCGGCGAGCATGACCGCGAACGCCAGGTAGGGATTGGCGGCGGGGTCGGGGCATCGGAATTCGGCCCGGGTGGCGTTCTCCTTGCCGTGCTTGTACATCGGGACGCGAACGAGGGCGGATCGGTTGCGTCGGGCCCAAGAGATATAGACCGGGGCCTCGTATCGCGGGACCAGGCGCTTGTAGGAGTTGACCCACTGGGCGACCACCGAGCAGATCTCGCGGGCGTGCCGCAGCAGCCCGGCGATGAACCCCCGAGCTTCGGCCGACAGATGAAACTCGTGGTCCGGGTCGAAGAACGCGTTCCGCTCGCCCTTGAACAGCGACATGTGGGTGTGCATCCCGCTCCCGTTCTCGGCGAATATCGGCTTGGGCATGAAGGTGGCGTACACGCCGTTCTTCATCGCCACCTCCTTGACCACCAGCCGATAGGTCATCGCATTGTCGGCCATCTTGAGCGCTTCGTCGTAGCGGAGGTCGATCTCGTGCTGACTGGGTGCGACCTCGTGATGGCTGTACTCGACCTCGATGCCCATCTTCTCCAGGGTGAGCACCGTCTCGCGCCGCAAGTCGCTGGCCACGTCGAGCGGGGTCAGGTCGAAATAGCCGCCGGCGTCCAGCGTCTCCGGGTGCGGGCTCGAGTCCTTGAAATAGAAGTATTCCAGCTCGGGGCCCACCAGGAACTTGTAGCCCATGTCGGCCGCCGACCGGAGGACTCGCCGCAGGGCGTGTCGCGGGCAGCCGGCATAGGGCTTGCCGTCGGTGTCCTCGATGTCACAGATCATCCGGGCCACGCCGGCGCCATCGTTCGGCCGCCAGGGGAGGATGGCGAACGTGCTGGGGTCGGGCTTGGCGATCATGTCGCTCTCCTCGACCCGGGCGAACCCCTCGATCGACGACCCGTCGAACCCCATCCCGCCCTCGAGCGCGTTCTCCAACTCCGAGTCGGTGATGGCGAAGCTCTTGAGGAATCCGAGCACATCTGTGAACCAGAAACGGATAAACTTGACCTTCTTGTCACGAACAGTCCGAAGCACGATTTCCTTCGATTCGTCTGACATCAAACCTCCTTGCCTGAAAAAGAGTCACTTACCGGACGGCCGACGCACACCGTCGTTCCGCCTACGGTGTAGATACAAGCAAATA
>PUPC01000064.1 GCA_003553185.1 Planctomycetota bacterium
AAACCGTTGTGGGTGTCAAAGCCCACCGGGGGTTCGAATCCCTCTCCCTCCGCCACACCCCCAACCGCCCGCACAGCCGTCAACCGCAGCCCGGGCGGCGAACGCACTTGTTCTGAAGGGGGGTGACCGCCGTTGGTAGCGGTGTTCAACCGCTCCCCGTGCCTGGCCATTCGTATGCGTTTCCGGCCACTCTGCGGTAATTGGCGTCGAGGTCCGGCTGCAGAAGGGTGAGTGCTGTGAGACGTCGGGAAATGCCGGTCACTTCCCGCGCCTCGTCCGACCGCAGGTCACGCCCCAGCACCTGCCGTTCGCGGTAGCTCAGCCATTTTTTGATGACCTGATACCCGCCGATGTAATACTCCCACACGTTCGCAGGAATGTTCTTCCAGTACGCCTTGTCGTTCAGATACACGTCGAAAGTCTTCTGGCCCAGGAGGTCGAGAACATCTTCCATCTCAAGAGCGTTCGCTTGGGCGGCCTGCTCCAGGGCGTCCAGTTCGGCCTCCTCGTAGTCACGTTCCACACTATGCCCCTTGCCGGGCATTGTGGCGTTGCGGGCACCCAGATACCCCCAGCCCTTTGTCACGGCCAGATCCCCGGCGGACGGGTCAAGATTGCCACCGCCGAGCTTCGTCAGCACTCCGACGGCTTGGAATGGCGAATCCAAGCTGCCCGACGTCACACCGGCGGCCTCTGTTTCTGTATCGAGCAAGGCCGCTACCGTCCGGCCCAAGGCGGCGGATTCTTCCAGCGTCTCGCGTGTATCGGGTAGCGGGACGCGCGGCCAGTGGCGTCGGATGCCGTCGGCGTTTTCGAAGAGGTAGGCAGGTGAAAAACCGACAGCAAGGGCGTGGAACCAGATAAGTCCGGCGTCGTCGCCATTGGGGTCTTCAACTCCGATTTCCTTCAAATAGTAGCGGGAACGCTGCGAAAGGTTGGCAACCGGCTTTCCTTCTTCCAACTCCCCGTCCAATGTATCGAACAAAGTTGCGTGCTGTCTCGTATGGAGTCGAACGCCGTTCATTAGAAACAAAGGAAAATGGCGGGCATGTCCAGCTATGCAATCATAATCGCAGGTCAGAGGCGAGAAATAGAACGGAGGGCCTTCCGGGAACTTGTCGGCTGTATCCCGGGTGATGAAAAAAGCGTTTCCGGGGAAACGCTGGAGCAAAAGCTGAGGGCTGGGTTCGCTGAAAAGCGGGCGCAAGTTGGAAAGATAACACCATCGTACGTCGAAGGCTTTATAAGGGTATTTTACAATCAGATTAGGGTCGAAGCTGTGTTCTGAAAGAATTTTTTCGCGGGCGGCCGGGCCCACAATGCGATTTCCGGTCATCATCAGAGAAGCATAAATCTTCTCAACCTCTTCGTCTGACACTTGCGGATCGAAATAACGGCTCATTCGAAACTCCAGCGGCTCCTTGTCAATAGAAATCAATGCCCGGCCGCGTCTTTCCACCGGACCGTTAAATGGCCGAATAGCAGCTAACTCGGTGACTGCGGGCCAGGCGTTATACTCGGCGGACACGTCTTCCGGGCGGAACGAGTAGCGGTTCTCAGGGCACGGTGTCGCCTTCGTGTAGGCAGAGTCAAACTGGCTATCGGTCAATGAGTCAAGCAATTGTCTGCGCCGGTCTTCAGCATTGGCTTCGTGCAGGTCGTCGCGAAACAAGACTTCTGCTGGCTCGTCGCCTTTACACGGGGTGCCTGTTTTTACCCACAAGGAGGTGGCTACTCCTTGCCTAATGCCTACGGAAAACCCTCGAATCGCAAATATTGTCTGGCTTGTGCGCCCATCCGGCGCGTACTCCGAAATCTTTCGGTTGCCGTGAAGATTCTCAATCCAGAACCGGTCGAATGAGTCCAATAGATGTTTGCGAAGAACGACAAAAGACGGCTCGGAAATCCACGAATGATTTGATATGAAAGACACAACACCACGTCCCGTTATCTCGGCGATGCGCCGCTCGGCCAGCCGGAAGAAGCGAACGTAAAGATCATCCAGATTAAACTTCTCGATACCCCACCCGCCGTCCTCCGGGGCTGTGTTCAACCCCTCCTTGTACGGCTCGACAAGGCCCTGCTCCTCTTCCGGGCTGACCCCGGCAAAGGCGTTGTACGGCGGATTACCCAGGACCACCAGTACCCGCTCATCCCGCTTGACGTGCTCGGCGGCATCCTTTTCATCCTGCAGCTCCGCCAGAAAATGAAGGACTGTCTGTTGCGGCTCCGCTGGCGGTTCCCAACCGGTCAGGGCGTTGGTCAAGTACACCCCCACCCGCTCCTCTTCTTCGACGGAAAGCGGCGCCCCGAGGTCGTGCAGCATCAGGCCTAGTTGCAGGTGTGCAACCACAAAGGGCGACGGCAGAATCTCGAAACCGAACACCCGCGTCATGGCCGCCTGCTTCAAGTCCGCTGCGATGAGGGCGTCTTCGTCCTTTGCCCTCAGAGTTCCGGCGATCTTCTTCAGAACTTCCACAAGGTACGCCCCCGTGCCGCAGCAGGGGTCGAGCACGACGACATTGGAATCGGCCAGGCCGTCGGCCAGGTCCAGTTCCTCTCGCAGTACAGTATCAACGCGCGCAACCTGATATTGGACGATTTCCGGCGGGGTGTACCACACGCCCAGTTTCTTGCGCAACTCCGGGTCGAAAGACTCCAGGAACGGTTCGTAGAAGTACTGGACCGCCTGCTCATCCACAAAATCCTGGAAGAAAGCGGATCGATCCACGCGATTGAGTGCGGCAGTCGCCCAGCCCAATACCTCCACCAGGCCCAATCTGCCCAGTGTGCTACGTGTAGCAATATGTTCGTAAAGTGCTCGGATGAAGGGGACGCGCAGGGTCCATTCGGCCAGGCGCCAGTCGAATTCATCGGTCCTTCCCGGGCTTTCCCGATGCCACAGAACCCACGCCGAGAAGACACCGTAGAAGATAGTTTGCACCAGTGTGGAGCGGAAAAAATGTTCGCCCTCATCGCCGGTAAATCGCATCCCAAGAGCATGTTCCAAGGCCTTACGGACGGTTTTAAGTGCATCTAGATCACTATGGCGTTCCACGCGGGCCAAACCCTCTCGGGCATACGACGCGAGCAGCCAGGCGACGTCCTCGGGTACGGATAGGGGGGCGTTGGACAGCATCACCCGCTTCAGATAATCAAGGAACCGCTCACCCTGCTTGTTGGCCGCCCGCCGGGGATGTTCGGCGAGCCGCCAGAAACTCTCCGTATTTTCCGCCAGCAGATATGATTCTTCGGGGACTGGTTTGCCGTTCGGGTCGCGACCGAGCAGTTGGAACCCGCGGAAGTTCGTCACCAGCACCACGCCGTACCGCCCCAGGTAACGCTCGACCTGCTCGCTCTCGGCTATCTCTCCCAACTCATGGTCGGGGGGCTTCGCCTCCAGAACACCGCGTGCAGGGACCTCGCCCTGCATCGGGTTGGCGTCGCCGCCCCGGCCTTGGTCCGCAGTGAAGAGCCCGCCATCAGGCAGCCCCGCCCCGCGATTCTCGATTTGGATAACACAAGAGACCTCGGGGTCGAGCGTACCGCCGATTTCATCCAGCAGGTTTTTCAGCGCCGGATAGAAAGATGTTTCGGGGGTTGCGGCGCCCGTGGACCGGGAGCCGTTCAGTGCGGCGAGATATGTTTCCAGTGGATGTGGCATGCTGCACCTCGATCACGCAATCCTGGAGAAAAATGACGGGGCGGAGGGCGATCCGTGTACGACAGCTTGACTCAGGTCGCTTTTCCGCCCGGCCATCAGTTTCTCATAGCAGCCGCGCGTCGTCAAGGCGCAGGCCAGAAGACGCCAGAATGAAACGCCATTCTCGCTTGACGGCGGCGGGGGCGGGCTGATACACTCTCTTGGTTACCCTGAACGATTTTTAGACGAGGACCGCTGTATATGAGCAAGAAAGCACTGCTGTTCCCCGGCCAGGGCGCCCAGAAGG
>PUPC01000282.1 GCA_003553185.1 Planctomycetota bacterium
GGAGCGCGGTCGCCATCGGGTCGGGGTAGAGCCGGAGGTCGTCGTTCGCCTCGCGTGCGATGGCGTCGAAGACCGTGGGCGAGGGCGGATAGGGGTTCTCGTTCGTGTTGAGCTTGATGTACGCCTTGTCGCGGGGCTGTTCGCCGGGCGCGTAGCCCTGCATCGCCCGGATGTTCGGTCGGAAGTATCTGGGGTCGGTCATCGGTTCCTCATCCCGTGCTGCCGGCGGTTCGTATCTCGGCTCGGTCAGTCGTCGTCGCGGCGTTTCTCGGCGCTTCGCCGGTGTGCGTCGTATCCCTCGGCCTGTGACAGGGCTCGGATGGCCTGGAGTTCTCGGCGGAGAGCGTCTTCGTCGTACTTGACATACGAGGTGGCCCGGAGGAACGTGTTGGCCGACAGGCCGGAGAAGAGCCGGGCCGTCCCGCCGGTGGGCAGGATGTGTGACGGCCCTGCGACGTAGTCGCCGACCGCCTCGGGGGTCCACGGTCCGATGAAGACCGCCCCGGCCGACCGGATTTGGGCGGCGACCTCGTCTGCGTTCTCGGTCTGGACCTCGAGGTGCTCGGGCGCGATCTCGTTCGCCAGGTCGGCGGCGGCGTACAGGTCGGGCACGACGATGGCGAGGCCGAACCGTTTGATCGCCGCCCGGGCGGTCTCGGCCCGGTTCAGCCCGGGCAGTTGCCGTTCCAGCGCCTGGTCCACTCGCTGGGCCATCCGGTGGGAGTCGGTCACCAGGATGGCGGACGCCATCTCGTCGTGCTCGGCCTGGGAGAGCAGGTCGGCGGCCACCCAGTCGGGGTTGGCGGAGGCGTCGGCGATGACCAGAATCTCGCTCGGGCCGGCGAACATGTCGATGTCGACGTGCCCGTAGACGGCCTTCTTCGCCAGCATCACGAACAGGTTCCCCGGCCCGACGATCTTGTCGACCTTCCTGATCGTCTGTGTCCCCAGGGCCATCGCCGCGATCGCCTGCACGCCGCCGATGCGGTAGATTTCCCGTACGCCGAGCACGCTGCACGTGGCGAGGACGAGCGGGTCGACCTCCTTGCCGTCCCGGGGCGGGGTGACAACAACGACCCGGGGCACGCCGGCCACCTGGGCGGGGACGACCGACATGATCACCGAGGACGGATAGGGGGCCAGCCCGCCGGGCACGTAACAGGCGGCCGACTGGACCGGGGTGTACCGCCGCCACAGGGTCCGGCCCTCGCTCGCCAACGGGGCCGGCTCCTCCATACGGATTTCCTTCTGGTACTCGCGCACGTTGTCGGCGGCCAGCCGGACGGCGGACAGGAACGCGTCGTCGGCCGCCTTCTCGGCGCGCAGGGCGACCGAGGGGTCGATCCGGAACAGGTCGGGGGTGAGGATCGCGCCGTCGAGCTTGAGGGTGTATTCCGATATCGCGTCGTCGCCGTCCTGTGCAACGTCGCTGACGATGCGGTCGACGACCTCTTTGGGCGACAGCGGTTCGCCGAACACCTTTCGGGTCAGCTCGGCCGACCGCCCGGAGGATTCCCGCTCGAACAGCATCAGCCGGTCCCGAATCTCAGCGATCGCGTCGGCGGCGTCCGGTTGGGGCAATATTCGCAGCATTCCTGTTTCCCTTCGCTCCTTTGTAGGTGGCTATCTTATCGATCTGCCGCCGGCGCGGCAAGAGATTTTCGCGCCCTCAACCCCGCCGGGCGGCGGGTTCTCAGTGGTCGCTTTTGCCCGTGAACCGAAACGAGTTGACCTTGAGGGCCGGGACGACGGTCGAGCCGAGCCGCTCGCGCTCGCGGCCGACGGCGTCGATGTTCGACAGTGCCTCGACGACCGACTGGGTGAACCGGAGGTGTTTGACCGGGCGGCTCACCGCCCCGTCGACGATCTCGAACAGGCCGTACCGCGTCATCCCGGTGATCTGGGCGCTGGCCCGCTCGGCGAGGTTGGTGTAGTGGAACCGGGAGACGAGCAGGCCGTGCCCGGTCGACTCGATCATCTGGTCGATGGTCGATTCGCCCGGCGCGACGAGCAGGGTGTTGAGGGCCGGGCCGCCGGGGTTGGGCGGGACGCCGCCGTGCCCGGTCGATTCCCCGCCGGCTTTGGCCGCCGTCTTCTGGTCGTACACGGCCGCCCGGAAGACGCCGCCCTCGATGAGCGTCAGCGGGCGAGTGGGGGTGCCCTCGCCGTCGAACCCGAACGGGGAGCCGTCGGGGTCGTGCGGGTTGTCCACCACGGTGATCCGTTCGTCGATCACCTGCTGCCCCAGCTTGTCCTGGAAGCAGCTCCGCCCCCGCTGCAGGTCCTCGGCGCTGAACGCGACTCGGGCGAGATATTGGAACAGGACGGCGGCCACGGCCGGTTCGAGCACCACGGTGTATTCGCCGGGCTCGAGTTCGGCGGGGCCGCGCGAGGCGAGGCATTTCTGGAGTGCGAACTCGGCGCGGTCGGCGACATCGGCCTCGTCGAGCCGCGAGCCGGTGAACTGGGCGCAGCCGGCGGCGGTGTCGGCCATCGCGACCACGTTGAGGCCGGCGGTCGAGCGGCGGTCGAACTGGCGGGCCCCGGCGGTGTTCGCCAACCCGATCCAGGTGGCACCGGTCGAGACGGAGCCGGCAGCGACTGCCCCGGCGGCCTCGATCCGGCCGATCAACTCGCCGGCGACCTCGGCCCGTCGAGCCGGTGGGCAGGACGCAGTATCTTCGTCGAACCGGCCCACGGGCTCGGCCGTCGGGCTGTGGAGGATGCCGGGGAACTCCGGGTCCTCGGCCGCCGACCGGGCGATGGCGGCCGCCTTGTCCGCAGCGGCCCGGATGCCCGCATCGGTCAGGACTCCGGTGCGCACGCAGCCGGTCCGCTTGCCCATTACTACCCGGAGGTACAGGGTGGCCGAGTCCTGGGCGACGTTCTGGTGGATGGTGTTGTTGGCGAACCGGGTGAGAGCGCCGGACCGGGTGCGAAGCAGGGCGTCTGCGGCTTCGCCGCCGGCATTGACGGCCGCGGCGAGCGCCCGGTCGAGCAGGGACAGCGTTTCGTCGCGAGAGGTCATCGGACAACTCCAACCTGTACATTTCGGAAGCGGGTGGGGGCGACGCCGTGCCCGACGTGGGCCGTCTGGCCCGGTTCGCCCTTGCCGCAGTTCAGGGTGCCGAACATGATCCAGTGGTTCTCGTTGCACACGGCGTCACAGGAGCCCCAGAATTCGGGGGTGATGCCGGTGTAACTGGGGTTCTTGTAGAGCGTGCCCAGCCGGCCGCCCTCGATCTCGTAGGCGACCTCGGTCCCGAACTGGAAATTGATCCGCCGGTCGTCGATCGACCACGACCGGGTGGTATCGAGGAACAGCCCGCCCTCGGTATCCGCCAGCAGGTCGTCGAGCTCCCAGTCGCCCGGCAGGATGTTGATGTTCGTCATTCGGACGATGGGCAGCGCTCCCCATCCGTCGGCCCGGGCGGCGCCGGACGATTTCGTGCCCAGCTTCGCCGCGCTCTCGCGGTCCGAGATGTATCCGACGAACCGGCCCCGCTCGATGATCGGTACACTTTGTGCGGGCACGCCCTCGTCGTCCCATCCGAACGTGCCCAGCCCGCGGGGAGTGGTCGCGTCTGCGACGATATTGACCGCCTCCGAGCCGTACCGGAACGAGCCGAGCTTGTCGGGGGTCAGGAAGCTGGTCCCGGCATAGGCCGCCTCGCTCCCGAACACACGGTCCAGCTCGATGGGATGCCCGATGGACTCGTGGATTTGCAGTGCCAGTTGGATGCGGCCGATGATCACGTCTCGCCTGCCCGCCGGGCAGGTCGGTGCGGAGAGCAGTGCCTGGGCCTCTTCCGCCACCCGGGGTGCGGCGTCCTCGAGCCCGAGCCCCTCGACGTGCTCGAACCCGGCGGTGTGGAACAGGCCGCGGGGCGAGCCGGGGTAGCTTCGGACCTGGCTCTCGCCGTCCCGGACGGCGATGGCCATGA
>PUPC01000232.1 GCA_003553185.1 Planctomycetota bacterium
AACGGCAATCACGGGGCTGTTTTATGTGGACAAGAAGACTGCTCATCGCCCTGCCGATCATCGTCTGCGCGTTCCTGCTGCAATCCTATTTCTGGACGCCCACCTACGAGCAGCAGGCGCGACTGACCCCCGAGCGGCTCCGCCACTTTATCCACGCTTCCATCGGGGACGCGGAGATTCTGAACCCGATCCTGTCGTCGGACACGGCGAGCAGCGATGTCCACGGCATGATCTTCGAGGGGCTGATCGACCGGGACCGGGACCTGAACTGGCGGGGCCGAGTGGCCGAGAGCTGGGCCATCAACAAGACGTCCTATCTCGTCGTCAACCCCGACGATGAACGCTCCCCGGAGGAGATACAGAACGCCCTTCGGGACGCGATCGAGAGGCACCGCGACGAGGACACCCCGCTGGCCGCGGGGCTGCGGAACATCACCGACTTCGCCGAGATACAACCGGCCGAGACCCTGACCGAAACGGTCCATGAGCTTCCACCCCCGGACGAGGACACCGACGAGCCGCCCGAACCGGAAGAGGTCACGCTCACCATCCACCGCCCGCCCCGGATTGTCCTCGAGATGGACGAGGTGGACCAGGACCTCGACAGGTGGCTGGAGGAGGTGCTGGGCGAGGGCTACCTGTCCGGGTTCGACGGGCCGAAGCACATCGAGGTCTCGCCCGCAGCGTTTGCAGTCAATGCCGCCCGATACGCCGAGACGTTCCAGCCCGCCATCGAGCACAACCCGATTATTACCTTCCATCTCCGCCGCGGGGTCCTGTTCCACGACGGCGTGGAGCTCGATTCGGGCGACGTGAAGTTCACCTACGAGGCGATCATGAACCCGGCGAACGCATCGCCGCGATCCTCCAGCTACGAGCCGGTCAAAGCGGTCGAGACGCCCGACAAATATACCGTCCGAGTCATCTACAAGCGGCTGTTCTATCCCGGGTTCGGGTCCTGGTACATGGGCATCCTTCCCGAGCACCTGTTAAACGAAGAGGCACTGAAGGCGGAGGCGAAGAGGCGGGGAATCCCCCCGGATGAGTTCTCGCTCCGGCAAAGCCGGTTCAACCGTCGCCCCGTAGGGTCCGGCCCGTTCCGGTTCAGTCGATGGCAGTCGGACGAATTCGTCGAGCTTCTCCGGTTCGACGACTACTGGGAGGGCCCGCCCGAGTACGAGCGTTGGACGATGCGGATCATCCCCGACCTGGTCACCCAGGAGATGGAGTTCTACGCGGGGGCCATCGACCGTTTCGGTGCCCAACCCCATCAGGTCGAGCGGCTCCGGAAAGACCCCCGGTTCCAGAGCTTCTCCGGCCTGGCGTTCGGCTACAACTACATCGGCTACAACGCCCGCCGCGAGCCGTTCGACGATCCGCGGGTGAGAAAAGCGCTCGGCATGGCCATCGACATCGATGAGATCATCGAGTACGTTTTTTACAACCAGGCCGAACGTATGACGGGCCCGTTCCCCAAGCAGACCGATTACTACAACCACGACATCCCCACTTTGCCTTACGATCCCGAGCGGGCCAAGGAACTGCTGGCCGAGGCGGGCTTTGAACTGAACGACGCCGGCTGGCTGGAACGGGACGGCAGGCGGTTCCAGTTCACCCTGATCACCAACCAGGGCAACCCTATCCGGCTGGACATCCTCACCCTCGCCCAGGACTCGTGGCGGCGCCTGGGGATCGATGTGCGCACCGACGTTGTCGAGTGGTCGGTGTTCATCTCCCGATATATTAACCAGTCCGAGTTCGACGCCTGCATCCTCGGCTGGTCGATGTCCATCGACCCCGACCTCTTTCAGATCTGGCATTCCAGCCAGACGAATCCGGGCCAGTTGAACTTCGTCGGGTTCAAGAATGAGCGAGCCGACGAACTGATTGTACGTATCCGCAGGGAATACGACGACGAAGAGCGGGTTCGGATGTGCCACGAGCTTCACGAACTGATCGCCAAAAAACAGCCGTACACGTTCATCTCGGTCGGCATGTGGACCGCTCTGCTGGACCGGCGGATCGTCCGGGTGCAGCGGGACGACGAGGGGAATGTGATCGGTTACAAGCGGATTGTGCCGACCATTACCGGCAGCTATACTTATGACTTCGACGAGTGGCTGAAAGTGCCCGACGCGCCCGCCCACGAACCATAAGAGAAGGGAACACGTGACCGGATTCATCATCCGAAATATCGTCCAGAAGCTGTTCACGCTGTTCGTCATTTCGGTGCTGTCCTTCCTCATCCTCCATCTGGCCCCGGGCGATCCGGCCCAGATCGACCCGATGAACCCGGCGATCACCAGCGATGTCGTCGAGCGCCTCCGCGAGAGCTTCGACCTCGACAAACCGCTCGAAGTCCAGTACGTCCTGTTCTACCGCCGCCTGTTTACCGGCCGGCTCACTTCGTGGAAGGACGGGCGTCCGGTCCTGGAGTCGATCTGGGAGCGGTTCCTCAACAGCTTGCCCCTGTTCATCACGGGAACGCTGCTCACCTGGACGCTCGCGTTCCCGACCGGCATCCGGGCCGCGGTAAAACGCGGCGGGAAGTACGACCGGACCACCACCTTCATTGCCTACTTCCTCATCTCGATCCCCGGCTTCTTCCTCGCCTATATCCTCATCATCGTCGTGGTCAACGTCTTGCAGGTCCCGGTCATCGGCATGCGGACGCACGGTTTGTCCGGTCTGCCGGCGGTGATGAACCGAATCTGGCACCTGGTGCTGCCCTCGGTCCTCAGCGCCACGGCGGGCATCGCCATCCTGTCGCGCTACGTCCGCAGCCAAATGCTCGAGGTGGAGAGCCAGGACTATATCCGGACGGCCCGGGCGAAGGGGCTGGCCGAGGACGTGGTCCATTACAAGCACGCGCTCCGCAACGCGATGATGCCGTTCGTGACCATGTTCGGGATGCTGCTTCCGGGCCTGATCGGCGGATCGGTCATCATCGAGCGCATTTTCGCCTGGCCCGGAATGGGCCGGCTGGCCTATGACGCCCTGCTCGCCCGGGACATCCCCGTGATCCTCAGCTTGAACTTCATCGCCGCGATCCTTGTGGTGACCGGTACGCTCGTGTCGGACATCTTGTGCGCGATTGTCGACCCCCGAGTCAGCTATGAGTGAAGCATACGACACAGAAACATACGATGCCGAGCAGTCCGAACCGGCGCTGCCCACCCGGACGCCGCTCCAGGAGAGTTGGCGGTTGCTGCGGCAGAATCGCCTGGCGATGGGCGGGCTGGTCATGTTCGTCCTCTTCTTCGTCATCTCCGTCGCCGGCGTGTTCCTCACAAGCGAATGGCATCCGCAGCGCCCGCCGCTGATGAACCCGCGGACGACCCGGCTGCCCGACAAGCTCCGCCGGCCATTGGCCCGGTATAACGTGGAGGCGCTGCGCGACGATCAGCGGCCGCTGGGCGGTATTTATGTGCTGGGGACGGACAGCTTGGGCCGGGACGTGCTCAGCCGGATGCTGCAGGGAGCGTGGGTATCGCTCACCGTGGGGTTCGTGGCGGTGGGCATCTCGGTCCTGCTGGGGATTGTCATCGGGGGGATGGCCGGATACTTTGGCAAGTGGGTCGAGATGTTTGTCATCTGGCTGATCGACGTGATGTTGTGCATCCCCCGGTTCATCCTGATCCTCACGGTCCTGGCGTTATGGGGGCAGGGCCTGTTCCGGATTATGTTTATTGTCGGGCTGACGAGTTGGATGGGGACGGCCCGTTTCGTTCGGGCCGAGTTCCTTTCGCTCCGCGAACAGGATTTCGTCACTGCCGCCCGTTCGCTCGGTGCCTCCGACAGCCGCATCATCTTCCGGCACATGCTCCCCAACGCCCTCGCCCCGGTCCTCGTCTCGGCCACGATCGGCATCGCGAGCGCCATCCTGCTCGAGGCGGGCCTCAGCTTCCTGGGGTTCGGTGTC
>PUPC01000011.1 GCA_003553185.1 Planctomycetota bacterium
CCCGCTCGAACGTCTGCTCCTCGATGACGCGCAGCAGTTTGACCTGGACCGACCGGCTGATCTCGCCGATCTCGTCGAGGAATATCGTGCCCCCGTCGGCCGCCTCGAACCGGCCGATCTTGTCGCGGACGGCCCCGGTGAACGCGCCCTCGACGTGTCCGAACAGCTCGCTCTCCAGGAGCGTCTCCACCAGTGCGGCACAGTTGACCTGGACGAACGGATGGCGCGCCCGCCGGCTGTGGAAATGGATGGCCCGGGCGACCAGTTCCTTCCCCGTGCCGCTCTCGCCCTCGATGGTGACGGTGGCGTCGGTGTCGGCGATCTGGTCGATGAGGGCAAATACCTCCTGCATCCGATGGTTCTTGCCAATGATCTTGTGGAACTCGTACCGCTCTTCCAGCTCCTCCCGGAGGTCGTGCAGTTCCGAGACATCCTGCAACATGACCGCGACGCGGGTGACCTCTCCGGCGCTGTCGAACAGCGGGACCGCCCGCAGGTTCAACACCTTCTTTCGCCCGTCGGGGAACCGCACGGTTCTGTCGTCCGGCGGACTCGGCCGGCCGGTATCGAACACCGTCCGGACGGTGCACGGTCGGCGCTCCGAGATGGCGCATTCGACGCCCGAATCGGCGCCGGTGAACATCCGGTGGCAGGTCCGCCCGATCGCCTCGTCGGCATAGACTCCGGTGATCCGTTCGGCGGCCTCGTTGAACAGCGAGATACGGCGGTCACGCCCCACGATGAAAATCCCGTCGCTCAGGTGGTCGAGCAACGGGGCCACCCGGGCGCCGTCGAGCACGTCTCGTTCTGAGGAAGCCATCTATTCCGTTCAGTGAAAGGAGACCAGGATGGCCTGGTACGGGCACGCAGGCACACACTGCTGGCAGGCGATGCATTTTTCGGAATCCAGGGCGACGGTGCGGTCCCGTTCCTCGACGTACAACGCAGAGGTCGGGCACTGGCCCACACAGGCGCCGCAATGGGTGCAGGTGTCGGCGTCGATGCGGATGTCCTGCTGCAGCGGCTCGATCTCGACCCCGTGCTCCTCGAGGAACTCCAGGGCGTCCCGGACCACTCCGTTATCGCCGGTGAGCCCCAGGACCATCATCCCGCCGCTATTTTCCTCGATCTCGGCCCGGAGTACGCTGAACTCGACGTCGTACCGCCTGGCCAACCGGCAGATCAGCGGGTCCTCGACCACGTTTTCGGGGAAATGCAGTACGATCCGGTGAGAGTACATAATCACGCTCCTTCGTCCACTTCGATCGATCCCCACGCCCCCAGCGCCTTGCCGCAGGCGACGAGCAGGCCGTCAAGGATGCCCCGCTCCTTCTCGATGTCCACGGCCCGCTGAATGTCGTCCTCCGAGCGGATGCTGTTCCCGATGGCGGTAGCCGCCGCGTCGGCCAGAGACGTATCACGCGCGACCGCCACTACGGCGTCGGCCCGGCCGAAGCTCGTGCTGTGGCCGACTGTCCCCGACGACGTACACACGCCCGCCTCGGCCAAGCCGGCGGGCCGGAACTTGAGCCGGCCGGTGAACGGCGATTCCTGCCCGGCGAACATGCCGAAGACGGGCGGCTCCGTCGTCCGGTAAAAGATGTCGCCGCCGTTCTCCACGATCACCTGCGCCGAATATTGCAGCAGCGCCCGGCCCACCAGTTCGGAGACCGTTCCCGCCACCGCCGCCATCGGACCTACTCCGTAAGTCGCGGCCGCAGCGCACATCCGGCGCACCGGGTCCGGGGCACCGGGCCGGGCCGCCAGCGGTTCCCACGTCTTTATGAACTCGTCATTCGCCGCCGCGTACATCTCGATGTCACGTCGGGCACGCCGCACGGCCGTCTCCGCCTCGGCCGACAAGTTGCGGTCGGCGAAAATCTGGAGGTCGGACTCGCCGACTGACACCCGGAATTCGCTCAGCCCGCGCCCGGCCGCCCACGCGCGGTAGAAACGGTCCTCGTCCGTCCCGGGCCTCATTTCCCTCGCACCATCCTGGCCATTTTGCATGTCCGCATTATAGCGCCCCGGGCTTTTCGGGCAAGACGTTTGCCCGCTGAGGCGAGTTTCGGATATACCGCTGTGTGTAGTGTGGCTCTTCCCCACCTCCGGTTGGCCGAAGATGGCGACGCCCGGCCATCACTCGGGCCGGGTCCGCGAATCCACCCGACTCGGCGGGACAGACTCGCGGCCTCATATTCGCGCTCCGAGGGTCCTCGTCATCAAAATCGGGGCTGGCTAAAGCAGAACAGCTTGCCGCCGGACGAGTTCTGTTTCCGAGTCAAATCATCGATAAAACGCTTGCATGTTTTCGGAAAATAGATATGGTTATGAAAAGCCCGCGGATGGTCCGGGGTAGAAGTGTCCAACCAGGAAGCCATTGGATTATGTCGGCAACCGGAAACCGGTACAGCGAAAGGACGGAAAACAATGCCTGATGTACGCAGACTGAAGAATTATGTGAACGGCGAGTGGCGGGACCCCGATTGCAGGGGCTATCTGCCGGTCGAGAATCCCAGCACGGGCGAGGTCCTGGCGGAGGTGCCGTTGTCGACGACCGAGGAGGTCAACGACGCGATCGACGCCGCGGCCGCCGCCTTCCCCGAATGGGCGGGCACCCCCGTCGCCCGGCGGTCCAAGCCGATGTTCGAACTCACCCAGATTTTCAAGGACCGCGAGGAAGAGGTCTCCCGCGTGCTCGTCGCCGAGATGGGCAAGTCGCTGCCCGACGCCCGGGCCGAGATCAAGCGAATCGTCGAGAACTGCGAGTCGGCCTGCGGGATGCCCATCCTCCAGCAGGGCGACAAGCTGATCGGCGCCTCCTACGGGATCGACGGCGAGGTCATCAAGCTCCCCATCGGCCCGTTCGCAATGATCGCACCGTTCAACTTCCCCGGGATGGTCCCCTTCTGGTTCCTCCCATACGCTCTGGCCACCGGGAACACCTACCTGATCAAGGCGTCGAAGCAGGTGCCGATGACCATGCAGCTCATCGCCGAGTGGATCGACGAGGCGGGCTTCCCGCCGGGCGTGTTCAACCTGCTGAACGGCGACCGCGTCGTCGCCGAGGCGTTCATGGACAGCCCCAAGGTCAAGGGCATCTCCATCGTCGGCTCGACCCGCACCTGCCGCATCGTCCAGAAACGCTGCGCCGAGACGAACAAGCGGTTCCAGGGCATGGGCGCCGCGAAGAACCACCTGGTGGCAATGCCCGACGCCAACCTCCACCACGTCGTCCGCAACATGACCACCTCCTGCTACGGCTGCGCCGGCCAGCGATGCATGGCCTCGTCCGCCATCGTCGGCGTCGGCGACGAGATGTACAACACCCTGTGCGAGCGGTTCGTCGAGGACTCGAAAGAGATCATCATGGCCGACCCGCTCGACCCGGCCGTCGCCGACGAGGACATGGTGATGGGCCCGGTCATCTCGGCCAAGGCCAAGGAGTTCATCCTGGGGATGATCGAGACCGGCGTGAAAGAGGGCGCGACCCTCGCACTCGACGGCCGCGACGTCACCGTCCCCGGCTGCGAAGACGGCCACTTCATCGGCCCCACCGTGTTCACCGACGTCAAGCCGGGCATGGAAATCCACAAGACCGAGATCTTCGGCCCGGTCGTCGTCATCCTCAAGGCCGACACCCTCGACGATGCGATCCGGATCATCAACGAACACGAGTACGGCAACGGGGCGTCGATCTACACCGCCAACGGCTACTGGGCGAGGAAGTTCAAGCTCGAGACCGAGTGCGGGATGATCGGCATCAACATCGGCATCCCCGCCCCGGTCGCCTACCTCCCGTTCGGCGGGATGAAAATGTCCCAGATGGCCGATATCAAGGCCCAGGGCAAGACCGTGATCAACTTCTTCACCGAAGACAAGATCATCACCGAGCGCTACTGGGAAGAAGAGGGCTGAAC
>PUPC01000031.1 GCA_003553185.1 Planctomycetota bacterium
AGTCGTGCTCGATCCGCCCGTCGATCCGGAAGGCACGCGGCATCGCGTCGGGCAGGGAGGTCCGTTGATCGTCGGCCTGGTGATAGCTCATCGTGACGTTCTGATCGAGCCCGCTGTCGAGAACCAGGGCGACCTCGCTCACCATCCGCGGGCGGTCGAAGCTGTAGGTGATGGTATCGCCGACTCGGCAATCCCAGGCGTGGGCGTCCTCGCCCACCGGCCGGTTGACTCCGTCGCGGACCGGCTCGGGATCGCCCCTCGATGATTCGAGCCCGGCGGAGCGGGTCAGCTCGGGGAGCTCCTGGACGATCCACGGCAGGTAGCAATCGTCGTCGAGCAGCGCCTGCTGGAGTTCGCCCACGTGGTCGAGCAGGTCGCGCGGGCCGAGGCCGCGTGCGGCGGCCATCGCCGCGGCCGTGCCGACCGCCTGACCCATGCTGCAGGCGGTCCCCATCACCCGAGTCGAGCTCATCGCGGCGTGGGTACAGCTCGTGTTGCGGCCGGCGAACATCAGGTTCGCGATGTTTCTCGAGTAGAGGCAGCGATAGGGGATGCCGTAGGGCGACGGTGCGGGGTGCCAGACCGTCGCCGGTTCGCCCAGTTCGACGGCCCGGAACCCGGCGGGATGGTGGTCGTCCATCGACCAGCCGCCGTAGGCGACGAGGTCGTCGAACCGGCCCTCGGCCTCGATGTCGTTCTGTGTAAGGATGTGGTCGCCGACGAACCGGCGGCTCTCCCGCTTGCCCGGGAGGAACTGCATCCAGTCGAGCGCCCAGTTGGCGGCCGCCTCGCTGTGGTGGGGGCAGTGGTTCTTGACGTGGTCCCAGACGCCGTAGGCGAGGGCGAGCAGGTCGTGGCGGAGCCGTTCGGTGTCGTGGATGCTGTGGCCCTCGCCGCCCAGCTCGACCCACCAGTAGCCCATCTCGAACCAGCGATGGCGGCGCTCGCCGCCGGGCAGCTCGTCGCAGTGGTCGAACGTCTCGGCCCAGTGCGGCGGGATGAACGGGACCGGGGCGTCGTGTTTCCGCGTCTGGAACAGGCAGGTCATCCCCATCGTGCGGTCGTCGGCCTTCTCCGGGGCGATCGACTCGCCGAACTCGCCTCGCCCCTCCCGACCCATCCGGTATTCGGCCCCGGTCAGCGGGGCGAGCACCCCGTCGCCCGAGCAATCGACGAACAGCGGCGCCCGGACGGTGTGCCGGGTCTCGGTGGTCGTCTGCCATCCGGAGACCGACACGATTCGGTCGCCGTCCATCTCGGCGTCGTTGCACGAGCAGTTGAGCAGCAGGGTGATGCGTGGATGCAGGCGGAGCTTTTCATAGAGGATAGTGCCCCAGACCGAGAAGCTGCGTTGGGGGTTGCGATAGAGGTTCTCCATCCGGAGCTCCTCGAGGATGCCGGTCTCCCGCATGTTCGGGCGTTTGTTGTGGCGGTCCGCCCCCTGTACATGCACCCGGCATTCGGACGAGGCGTTCCCGCCGAGAACGGGACGGTCCTGCACCAGGGCGACGTCCGCACCGTGCCGGGCGGCGGCGAGGGCGGCGGTCAGGCCGGCCATCCCCCCGCCGACCACACACACATCGACCTCGTGGGCGAGTTGTCTGAATACACTGTTGGCCATGGCAGTCCCCTCAAAGCGATAAGAATCGGGTATGTGCGCACAGCATAGCGGTTCGCGGCTGGTATGCCAAGCATATTCCGAATCTGATGAACATCTCAGCAACGATTTCCCCCGCTCGCCTCGGCAAGGTGGATACCATGTACCTGCGCGTTTCCGGAATTTATACAAGAAACTGTTGACCGTGCGGGGGGCGGCCCATATAATTGCCGGGCATTTTGATAGGGAAGCCGCCGAGAAGAATCGGCCGGGCACATCGCCCGTTCGCAGACCGTCCGCCTCGGGCAGGCCTGTCATCCCCCTGACTGACTTGTTATGAAGAGGACCATAGTATGCCGGAAAACGTTGAACAGTATCTCGTAGAAAAGCTGGACGCCGCCAACCTGGGCAAGCTGATGGACCTGCCGAATCCGAAACTGCATCGGTTTGTGGCCGAGGCCATCGAACTGGGCAAGCCGGACGACGTGTTCGTCGTCACCGACGACCCCGCCGACATCGAGCGGATCCGCCAACTGACCGTCGAGCTGGGCGAGGAGCGCCCGCTGAAGATGGAAGGCCACACGGTCCACTTCGACGGCCTGGACGACCAGGCCCGCGACAAGGAGAACACCAAGTACCTCGTCCCCCCGGGCGACGACCTGGGCGAGCACCTGAACCAGACCGACAGGGAGGCCGGGCTGGGCGAGGTCAAGGGGTTCCTCGACGGGGCGATGACGGGCAAGACGCTGTTCGTCCGTTTCTTCTGCCTCGGCCCGACCGAATCGCCATTCTCGATCAGCGGCGTGCAGTGTACCGACTCCGCCTATGTCTCCCATAGCGAGGACCTGCTCTACCGGCCCGGCTACGAGCAGTTCAAGCGGCTCGGCGACAGCCCCGATTTCTTCCGCGTGCTCCATTCCGCCGGCGAGCTCGACGAGCGGAACAACAGCAAGCACGTGGACAAGCGCCGGGTTTACATCGATTACGAGGACGAGTTCGTCTACAGCGTGAACACCCAATACGCGGGGAACACGGTCGGGTTCAAGAAGCTGTCGCTGCGGCTGGCGATCCGCCGGGCCGACCGCGAGGGCTGGCTCGCCGAGCATATGCTCGTCGCCGGGTTCCACGGGCCGAACGACCGCGTCACCTATTTCACCGGCGCGTTCCCCAGCGCCTGCGGCAAGACGTCGACCGCGATGCTCCCCGGCGAGACGATCGTGGGCGACGACCTCGCCTACCTCCGCATCATCGACGGCGTGGCCCGGGCGGCCAACGTCGAGCGGGGCATCTTCGGCATCATCCGCGATGTCAACCCGGACAACGACCCGGTCATCTACGACTGCCTCACCTCGCCCGGCGAGGTCATCTTCTCCAACGTGCTCGTCGTCGACGGCAAGCCCTACTGGATGGGGATGGGCAGCGAGCTGCCGGAGAGCGGCGAGAATTACGCCGGACAGTGGCACAAGGGGATGACCGACGAGCAGGGCAACGAGCTCACGCCCTCGCACCAGAACGCCCGCTACACACTCGCCATGCCGCCGCTTTCGAACCTCGATCCGCACTGGGACGACCGCGAGGGCGTGCCCGTCGGTGGTTTCATCTACGGCGGCCGGGACAGCGACACCGCCGTGCCCGTGAAGATGGCGTTCGACTGGACCCACGGCATCTGCCTGATGGGCGCCGCGCTCGAGTCCGAGACCACCGCCGCGACCCTGGGCAAGCAGGGCGTGCGCAAGTTCCAGCCGATGTCCAACCTCGACTTCGTCTCCATCCCGCTCGGCCGATACCTCGAGAACAATCTCGCGTTCGGCGAGCGGCTGGCCGACCCGCCCAAGGTATTCGCGACGAACTACTTCCTCAAGAACGAGGCAGGCGAGTACCTGAACGACATGTCGGACAAGCGGGTCTGGGCGAAGTGGATGGAACTGGCCGTGCACGGGGATGTCGAGATGCTCTCCGCCCCGACCGGCCGTATCCCACGCTACGAGGACCTGAAGCGGCTGTTCGCCGAGGTGCTCGACAAGGCGTACACCGAGGATGAGTACGTCGAGCAGTTCACGATCCGCATCCCCGAAAACCTGGCCAAGCTGGACCGGATCGAGACCATCTACCGAGAGCAGATCGCCGACGCGCCGGATATCTTCTTCCGCGTGCTGAAAGACCAGCGCAAGCGGCTGCTCGGCGCCCAGACGAAACACGGAGACTGCATCTCGCCCTTCGACCTCGCCTGAGCGGGGCACCTGCGGCCGAGCCGGGTGGGGCAAGCCCCGGACGGAGGATCGAATGAACCGGGTTTACCTGAACGGC
>PUPC01000087.1 GCA_003553185.1 Planctomycetota bacterium
CGCAACTGCGCAACCTTCGCCACCTGCAGATGGCGCAGACACGCATCACCGACGCCGGCCTGGAGCATCTCGCCGGCCTGACCGGGCTGCGAGTCCTCACCCTCCAGTCCACCGCGGTGACAGGGGAGGGACTTCGCCACCTGTCGGGGCTCGCCGAGCTCGAGTGGCTCGACCTCGCTGCATCGTCGATTTCGGGCGGCGGGCTGGATCATCTCAGCGGGCTGCCCAAACTGTCCCGGCTGTCTCTCTGCCAGTCACGAGCCGACGATGAGACGCTCCGGCAGGTGGGCCGGCTGCCCGCCATCGAGCAGTTGTTCCTTCGTGATGTAAGCCGCGTTACCGCCGAGGGTCTGCGTTACCTCGCCTCGGCCCGCACCCTCCGCCAATTGAACATGGCCGGTTCGCCGATCACCGATGCGGGGCTGGAACATCTCGGTGACCTCACCCGGTTGGAGACGCTGCATCTGGCCGGGAGCCGGGTGACCGATGCCGGGCTGAGGCACATTGCCTCGCTCCGGGAGCTGATGCTTCTCGATTTGAGCCAGACTTCGGTCACCGGCGCCGGCCTGGAGCATCTTGCGGGGCATCCCGCCCTCGCGACGCTCTTGCTCCGCGATACCCAGGTCGAGGACGGCCATTTCGCCCACGTGCGGGATATGCCGACCCTCCGGCATCTGGACCTGTCCGGAACCCGGATCTCGGACGACGGGGCCGCCCATGTCGCCGCCGGCGGGCAGTTGCACGCGCTGGGGCTGGCCAATACACGGATCACCGACCGCGGGGTCGCTCTCCTCGGCACATTGGAAGAGTTGCAACGCCTATCGCTGGCGTTCACCGACATCTCCGACGAGGGAGTTGCCGAGCTCGACGCACTTTCAGAACTGCGGGACCTGGACCTGACCGGGACAGGAATCACAGACGAGAGCGTCCATCGCATCGCCGGGTTCGGTGCGCTGCGAGTCCTGTCGCTGGCCCGCACCCAGATCACCGACGCCGCCGTCGAACATCTGGCCTCGATGCGACAGCTCGAACGGCTCAATCTGGCTCATACCCGCATCAGCTTGGACGGCGTTTTGCGCTTGGAATCGGCTCTGTCTCGGACTCGCATCGAGCTGGACTGATCCCGATCCTCACTGCCCGGCCGCCGTCATTCCCAATTGCTTCTCCGGCTCGGTCGCTGCTCCCAAGTCGGTCGTCATGCCCCGGATACCCGGCCGACAACGAGCCGAGCCCGCCGGGATTCGGAAGCAGACGGTTGCGTTCCCGGCGAGCAGAGCGAAAATAGATGCCGCAAGTCATTTCCTTATGAGGAGGCGCAATATGAAGACATTATGCGAGGTGGTGGATGCGGTGGCAGACTATCCGATCAAGCGGGTGGCGGTAGCGGCGGCCGGCGACCCGACAGTCATCGACGCGGTAAAGCGAGCGACGGAGTCGAACATCGCCAGGGCCGTCCTGGTGGGCGACGGCCGGCGCATCCGCGAGCTGGCCGAGGCGGCGGACCTGGCCCTCGATGCGGACGCGGTGGTCGACGTGCCGGAGCCGGAGAAGGCCGCCCTGTGCGCCGCCGACCTGGTCCACACCGGCCGGGCCGACGTCCTGATGAAGGGCTACATCCACACCGACGACTTTCTGCGGGCGGTGCTGGACAAGGAGCGCGGCCTGCGTACCGGCCTGCGGATGAGCCACGTGTATGTGGCCGAGCTGCCCGGCTACGACCGGCTCATCCTCACCACCGACGCGGCGATGAACATCGCCCCGGACCTCGAGGCCAAGGCAGAGATCGTGCTCAACGCGATCTACCTCGCCGAGGTCCTCGGCATCAAGACCCCGCGCGTGGCGTGCCTGGCCGCCGTCGAGCTGCTCAACCCGGCGATGCCGGCGACCGTGGACGCCACCTGCCTGGAGACGATGTCCCGGCGCGGTCAGTTCCGGCCTGAATGCGTAATCGACGGCCCGTTCGCCTTCGACAACGCGATGTCGCCGGAGGCGGCCGCCCACAAGAAGCTGGACGGGCCGGTCGCCGGCCAGGCCGATATCCTGCTCGTCCCCAACATCGAGGCGGGCAACATCGTCGTCAAGTCGTTCGTCTATACGGCGGGGGCGAAGATGGCGGGCAACCTGGTCGGGGCGGCGGCGCCCATCGTGCTCACGTCACGGGCCGATTCGGCCGAGAGCCGGTTCTACTCCATCGCCCTGGCCGTGCTCACGTCCGGCGTTCAGCGGGCACTGCGGCTCAAGATCGGACGGGTCCACTACTGACCGGCGGTCCGCGAGGGCAGTTTGGGCGGGCCGTGACTCAAGCGCGCCCGCACGAATCCCGCCCGTGCTTCTCGAGGTATCGCTGGTGGTATTCCTCCGCCCGCCAGAACGGGCCGGCCCGTTCGATACACGTGGCGATCGGGCGGGGGAGCCGGTCGGACTCGGCCAGACGCCGCTTCGATGCCTCCGCTGTCCGACGCTGGTCGTCATCAAGGGCGAAGATCACCGAGCGGTATTGCTGCCCCACGTCCGGCCCCTGCCGATTGACTTGCGTCGGGTCGTGGCATCGCCAGAATACGTCCAGGAGGTCTTCGAACGACACCTGCTCCGGGTCGTATTTGACCTGGACGACCTCGGCGTGGCCCGTGCCCCCCGAGCAGACCTGCTCGTAGGTGGGGTTCTCGGTGGTCCCGCCGGAGTAGCCCACGGCCGTGTCAACCACGCCCTCGACCCGCCGGAAGGCGGCCTCGACTCCCCAGAAGCACCCTGCTCCGAACATCGCTTTCTTCATGCCTTTCGATCCTCCTGTGTGACCGCCCGATTGCCCGGCGGTGGTCAGAGTACGACCTTGATGCAGTCGCGGCTCATCAGGTCTTCATAGATTGCGTTGCGATGGGCTTCGTCCGTCACTCGGATTTCGAGCACGAACGAGATGTATTTGCCTTTTTTGCTGAACCGGGAGAACGTCAGCGAGTCTTCCGAGCCGCTGGTCACCTCGAGGATCGCTTCGCGGACCAGCCCCCGGCTGGCCCGCACGATGCGATACTCCCAGTTCCGCGGATACGTCAGGTCCGGTCGCATCTGTTCGTCCTGCATGCTGTTCTCCACTCCTGTTGTCTGTGGCACTGTCAACCCCGGCCGGCCGCCATCGCTCGCCCGAGTCGGCGGCCCCGCCCGGGCTGTGGCGATGTGTACAACACCGCTTGCCGAGACCATACGGTATTATAGCGCGTTCGGCGGCACTTTGACTTGCCTGTGTTGCCACATGCAGCTACTATCATCAAGTATATTGCCGGGAAAGATGAAGATAAGGGCTTTCTTCTGCGTTCGAAACCGCGCGCAATCTGTTATAATAAGCACTTGATCTGATGGCCGAGTTGCCGGTTTGCCCGCTCGCGTCGTTCTACGCAGGCGGTCAGGAAGCTGGTTGAAAGGGATTCTTTGCTCTGCACTGAGAATATTGGCGTTTGCGAAACGTGCCGGGAACGCGTACCGGCCGAGCACGTGATTCGCGACAACCAAGTCTATCTGATAAAGGACTGCCCGGCCTGCGGGAAGACCGAGGCCCTGGTAAGCTCCGACGCCGCCCGCTGGCAGAAGAAGCGCCAAATCTGCGGCTACGACGAGGAGAAGGCGCCGAGCTGCGACTTGAACTGCCGGATGTGCTCCTATCAGGGCAAGCACAACCCGCGGATGGTGTTCGTCGACATCACCAACCGCTGCAACATGAACTGCCCGATCTGCATCGCCAATATCCCCGGCATGGGCTTCGAGTTCAACCCCCCGCTCCAATACTTCGAGCGAGTCTTAGACGGGCTGGCCCAATGGGACCCCGTCCCCTCGATCAAGCTGTTCGGCGGCGAGCCCACGGTCCGAAAGGACATGTTCGACATCATCGAGATGGCCCG
>PUPC01000363.1 GCA_003553185.1 Planctomycetota bacterium
AGGAACTCGTCCACGCCCATCTCGGCGACCTGCTCGATCAGGCCCGCCGCGTCGGACAGCGACATGTCGCCCGACCCGTCGTCCGCCGCCAGGCAGTGCTCGCAGGAGAGCGGGCAGAGGAGCGTCGTCATCCACTGTACCAGCCGCGGGACGCGGCCCCAACCGTGTTCGGCGAAAAAGGCATCGTCGGCCGCCGACTCCCGTGAGCGGCCGTGCCGCTGCGTCCGTGAATGTGAGCCCATCTCAGTCCCTCCGTCAGCCGGTGTTTATGGTGCGGGTTTCCGCATATGACCACTCGGTTCGACAGCGCGCATCAGCCCGATTTGCCGCCACGTGCCGGGCCGAATCCGTGATCGCCGTCATCCGGCGGTGGCCGACGGGCGGCGCCCTGAAATTGGTCCTCTCCGACGTGCCTTTCTTCTCCAGCCCTGCGCGTCGGTCGAATCCTTCACCTTAATGATACACCATGATCGGCCCTTTGTGTGTAACAAGTCTGTAACAACCGCAGGCAGCGACCGGCAGCAGTTCGCTTGCAGGAACGGCCGCCTTTCCCCACACCGGAGCGGGCGGAGGCATCGGGACCGCAGATGAACGCAGAGCCCATTTCTCTGGCAGGTGGGATCGGCCCGGTGTTTCGTATTTCGGTATTCGATATTCGGACTTCCCCCCCAGGGGGGAGACACCTGTGGAATTTTTCCCGATCGGGTTCCGTAACCCACAGGCGGCCAAAGGCCTGCGACGATTTCGGGTCGTTTCGTGAAAATGGTTTTTCGGCCCCGGTCTTCGTGGACCCCTGTCGCACGCAACCCTTTCCGAGCGAAGAAGTAACGTCACGTCGCCGCCCGCGGCCGGTCGTGACGGCCGCACGGACCTTCTATGTATATACCGCAGGAACGGGCGCAAATCAGGAAACGCCGGAACGCCGCGCAAGCAGTGCGGTGGCTGTTCCGTGGCACGGCCATCCTGGCCGTGGTTCGATGGATCACGGGCTGGAAGCCCGTGCCACAACGAAGCCGCTTACACCGCCGTGCCGACCTCGCCACACCCGTACCGCCGTCGTCTCGGCGGCCGGTTCGGGGCTTTCGCCCCCGCGAAAACCGATGGCGGGCAGGACGTTCGTCGACCAGCTGGCAAGATTCCGGCGGTACGACCAGGCCGGGCGAGGAACGCTGGGAACCGGAAACGGTGCTTGACCTTCCGGCGCGGGCACTGTACCATATTTTTGGTGAGCCAGTTGAACGCTCAAAGAAAAAAACAGGACGGTGGGGCGACGACGAGCGGGGGAAACGGGAAGGAGGTGAGGCGAACGCAGGGGGACGAATCGGATGCCTCGCGCACCCCGGAAGCAGTGTGCGGGTGAAGCGGCAAGGCCTGAGCGGCGGCCAGGAACTTATTGAACGAAAGGACGAGCTATGACGATTCACGAACGAGTGGGATTGTGTGGGCGTGACCTGATTCGAGCGAAGCGGGGTAACCACTGGGTAATGGTGGGAGCGGCCCTCTTTTTGGCCTTAGCACCTGTCCTGACAAGGGCTGCACCGCAAGAAGAAGAGTTTGTTATTGAGGAGTATGACTTCCTTTGGACTGTGGCGAAGTCGGGGGAGGCGAGTTTGATCATGCGCAAGACCCACGAGACGACCAGGGTTGTCATCCGCTCGGGTGGTATCATGGGGGATTCCCTTTACGTCTTGCCAGCCGACGCAGAGGCGATTGGCAAAGCTCTTACCGATGTTGACGAGTACTTCGAAAGGATGCGCAATTCCGAGGATGACGTTACGGAGCAAGTAGACGCGGGCAACTATCGAGTCGCTTTCAGGTTCTCAAGGCAGCACGGCTTCAGTGTATGGATCAGGTCGACGGAGCGTTTCAGCATGACGAGCTTGTCTCTGGATCGTAGCCAAGCCAAGGGGTTAGCGCCCCACTTGCAGAAGGCCGAGGCAATGGCTGCCTTCGTTGACAAAAAGGTGCAGTTCTGAACGAGTGTAACGACGGGGCGTGTCTGGCCCTGCTCGACGGGAACGGCAATGAGCGCGCCGTGCTGGCCACGCGGGCGGCCTGGCCGCGGGCCTGGCTCTGCAGGGTTCGCTGGCCAATTTCGCGGCGGGAGTCATGCTGCTTATCTTTCGCCCGTTCCGAGTGGGGCATTTTATCGAGGCGGCCGGCACGCAGGGAGTCGTCAAGGAGATCAGAATCTTCATGACCGTCCTGACCACCCCCGATAACAAACGGGTCATCGTCCCGAACTCGAAGCTGACCGGCGACAACATCACGAATTTTTCGGCGGAACAGACCCGGCGCGTCGATCTCACGGTCGGCGTGAGCTATGACGCCGATCTGAAGAAGACGACCGAGGTGATCGAGGACGTGCTCACGGCCGACGATCTGGTCCTGGATGACCCGGCCCCGACCGTCGCCGTCAGCGAACTGGCCGACAGCAGCGTCAATTTCGTCGTCCGACCCTGGACAAAGACCGAGAACTACTGGGACGTGTACTTCCGCGTCACGCAGAAGATCAAGGAGCGGCTCGACGCCGAGGGCATCGAGATTCCATTCCCGCAGCGGGACGTCCACCTGTCCCAGGACACCTGATCGCCCGTTCAAGTGAATTCGTCACGACGATGCCCGGCCCGGCCCGGGCTTTGAAAGGGCAGGGGACCGTCGCACACAGGCCATCCGGCAGGAACATCCACCCCCATATATACCCAGCGCCCGGATACGCGCTGGCTTTTCGCCTCACAGGGGCGCCCCGGCGCGTCGCCAGTGTCGCTTCCGCAGGATGACCGCCCGTAAGACAACCATCGCCGACCAGAAAAAAATCAGTTCTTTTTTCAAAATCGATGGAACCAGCTCGAAATTTCTGCGTCTAATATATCGACAGGTTCTTTTTTGTCAGGTAATATATCGGCAGGTTCTTTTTTTTCAGGAGGGAAAACAATGGAAAGGCGTAAAGGATGTGCCGCAATGCGGCTGCTTGGTGTGGTGTCGGTCGTTCTGGCGTTGGCGTCGCCGGCGTTCGGGCGGATCAAGCTGGTCACGCTTCCGGTCCGGGAGCGGGTCGAAATCCAGCTCGACAACGCGAACGCGACCCTGGTCGAGGAGGAGCGGATCGTGACGCTGCTCCGCGGCCGGAACCAGATCGACTTCTCCTGGTCGAACACGAAGATAGACAAGGGGACAATCCAGTTCCGGGTCGTCGACATGCCGCTCCGGGACCGGGAGGAGGGCGACCCCGCCTCGCTGGTCCGGCCGGACGGCCGGGTCGAGACGATCCGGGTGATCCACGTCGCCTATCCGCCGGGCGAGAACGCGCTGGTCTGGGATGTCTACACCGAGAACCCCGTCGCCGCTCGCATCCGCATCAGCTATCTGATCGCGAACCTCGACCGGTCGTTCAGCTATCGCGCCGTCGCCGAGCACGACGAGTCGACGCTCACCCTGCGCAAGTTCATCCGGCTCGACAACTTCTCCGGCGAGGAGTTCGGGACGTCCGGCATCTGGGCCGGGTTCGGCAACCATTTCATCCGGGAGATCGGCGTAAACGAGGCCCGGCAGATGCTCCTCTGGCGGTTCACCGAGGTTCCCATCCAGAAGACATACACGTTCGACTGGTGGGACGGCCCCGAGGTCCCCGACCAGCCACAGCAGCGGTACGTCGAGATGCGCTACGTGCTGACCAATGACGAGGATCACAACCTCGGCGACTTCCCGCTCCAGTTCGGCAAGGTCCGCATCTTCCAGAAGGACGGGCGCGGCGGCGAGGCGTTCATCGGCGAGGACTGGGGCCAGTTCACCCCCATCGACGACACGATGAAGCTCTACCTGGGGCTCGCCCGCGATGTCGAGGTCAAACGGCGGATCAC
>PUPC01000119.1 GCA_003553185.1 Planctomycetota bacterium
CGATCAGGTCCAGCTTGTCCTCCATCTCGGAGGTGAACTCGATGTCCATGATGTCGGGGAACCCGGCGACGAGCAGGTCGGTGACCACGATGCCCAGGTCGGTGGCGTGGAAGGCGCGTTTGATCTGCTTGACGTATCCGCGCTCCTGGATGGTGGAGATGATCGGGGCGTAGGTGCTCGGTCGGCCGATCCCCTGGCGTTCGAGAGTTCGGATCAGCGACGCCTCGGAGTATCGGCGCGGCGGCTCGGTGAAATGTTGGGTGGGTTCCAGCTTGAGCAGGTCGAGCCGCTGCCCGTCCGAGAGCTCGGGCAGGTCCTGCTGGTTTTTGTCCTTCCGGGGCCAGACGCGGGTATGGCCGGGGAAGGTGCAGACCCGCCCGGTCGCCCGCAGGTTGCCCTCGGCGGCGGTGATATCGACCCGGGTGGCCAGATACCGGGCGTCGGTCATCTGGCTCGCCACGAACCGGTCCCAGATGAGCTTGTACAGGCGGTACTGGTCGCGGTTGAGGTGTGGCTTGAGCTGCTCGGGCGTACGGTTGACATCGGTCGGCCGGACGGCCTCGTGCGCCTCCTGGGCCCCTTTCCTCGATTTATAGAACCGGGGCTTGGGCGGCAGGTAATCCTCTCCGTATGCCTTGGGGATGAGCCGGCGGCACTCCTCGACGGCGGAGCCGGCCAACCGGAACGAGTCGGTCCGCATATAGGTAATCAGGCCGACGGCGCCCTCGGGGCCGATATCGACCCCTTCGTAGAGCTGCTGGGCGACGCGCATCGTCCGCGAGGCGGAGAACCGGAGCCGGCTGGAGGCCGTCTGCTGGAGCAAGCTGGTGTTGAACGGGGGCCCCGGCGACTGTTTCTGGCGTTTCTGCTTGACCTCGTCGATGATGAAGGTGGCGGCCTCGAGCGCCTCGGCGACGGCCCGGGCGTCCGTTTCGTTGCCCGGTCGGAACTTCTTGCCCGCCCACTTCAGGAGTTGGGCCTCGAACGCCTGGTCCTCGCCCCCGCCCTCGGGCGAGAGGATGGCGGCGATCTTCCAGTACTCCTCGGGCTCGAACGCGCGAATCTCCTTCTCGCGCTCGACGATGAGCCGGACGGCGACCGACTGGACGCGCCCGGCGCTGAGCCCCTTCGCTACTTTCTTCCAAAGAAGCGGGCTGAGCTGGTAGCCGACGATCCGATCGAGCACCCGCCGGGCCTGCTGGGCGTTGACCCGGGCCATGTCGATCTTCCTCGGATGCTCGAAGGCATCTCGCACCGCCCGCCCGGTGATCTCGTTGAACGTGACGCGAAACGCCTTGTCATCGGGTAGCTTGAGGGCTTCGAGGAGGTGCCAGGCGATGGCCTCGCCCTCGCGGTCGGGGTCGGGGGCGAGGTAAACGGAATCGGCCTTCTTCGCCGCCTGACGCAGCTTGCTCAGCGTCTTCCCCTTGCCGCGAATGGTCTGGTAGGTGGGCTCGAACCCGTTTTCGATGTCCACCCCGAGCTTCCTCTTCGGCAAGTCCCGCACATGGCCTACGGATGCCTCGACGCGGTAGCCCTTGCCCAGATATCGGTTGATGGTCCGCGCCTTGGTGGTTGATTCGACGATGACCAGCGATTGTTTTGCCAACGTGTGGTTCCTGTTTCGAGCGGAGACACGACCGCACCGGACCCGGCGGGCAGCGATGCCCCCGAGGACGCGGCGCGAGCGGGGCGGTCCCCTTGGTTAGATTCTCTTGGCCTTCAGCCAGCCGGCCCGGGGCAGCTTCCCGACCAGCGGCAGGGCGTAGTCGCGGAACGCCTCGGTCACCCCGTTGCCCTCCGCGTTGATGAACTCATCCGGGACTGTTCGTGTCCCGCCGGCGATCTTCTCCAGCGGCTCGCGCTCGTAGCTGACGGCGTAGGTCCGAGCCGTCCCCACTCGCTTGATGGTCATCGAGCCGGTGTGATGCTCGCCGGTGGTGGCGGCGATGACCGCCTCGCGGCCGACCTGGTTCGCCTCATCCGAGTCGGGCTTGGACATTATATCGGGGAAACTGCGTTGCAGATACCCGAACGTGTCGGTCCGGTATCGTCCGTTTTCGCCGAGGTGGGTCTGGAGCATGTTGACCAGCATGTCGCCCAGCGCCCCGCTGCCCGAGAGCTGCACGTTGCCGTGCTCGTCGACCTCGCCGCTCTTGTAGATCGGCTCGCCCTTCTCGTCGCAGATGCCCTCGGAGACAGCGACCACGCAGCGGCCGAGCTCGTCGACCACCTGCTGGACGTCCCGGCAGAACTGGTCCGGCTTGAACGGGCGTTCGGGCAGGTAGACCAGGTGGGGGCCGTCGTCGCTTCGCTGTTGCCCGAGCACGGAGGCGGCGGTGAGGAAGCCGGCGTGTCGGCCCATGATGACATCGACCTTGACCCCCGGGATGGAGCGGTTGTCGAGCTGGTCCCCCATCAGGGCGAGGGCCACGAACCGGGCGGCCGAGCCATAGCCGGGCGTGTGGTCGTTCTCCAGCAGGTCGTTGTCGATCGTTTTCGGGATGTGGTATATGCGCATTTCGTAGTCGGCGTCCTCGGCCTCGGTCGCGATGATGTGCGCCGTTTCCGCCGAGTCGTTCCCGCCGATATAGAAGAAGTAGCGCACGTCGCGTTTCTGGCAGACCTCAAACAGCCGGTGGCAGTCCTCGGCCGTGGGCTTCATCCGGGTCGAGCCGAGCGCCGAGGAGGGGGTCTTGGCCACCTGGGCGAGGGTGCGGGGGCTCTCGGCCCGGAAGTCGATAAAATCTTCGTTGATCGCGCCCTCGATGCCGTGCAGGGCGCCGTACATGGCCTTTATCTCTTTCGACTTTACCATTTCCTTGACGGCGCCGACGAGCGTCTGGTTGATTACTGCGGTGGGGCCGCCCGACTGGGCGATGATCGCGTTGCCGGTCAACGGCGTCGCTGCCGCCGCCCCCTGCCCGCTGCTCTCCTGTGAGTCAGATACCATCGTGTTATCTCCGCTTTTTTGATTGCTGTCGTCGATCTCCGCGACTGTCCAAAAACCACAGAGCATCATTATAGAAGCAGGCCCGACCATTTCAAGGAAGCGAATTTTGGAACAGAACATCGCGCTGCCACGCCGGGGCCACCCGGAAATGCACCGAACAGGTGTCGCGATGGCGAACCGGTCCAGGACGCACGGGGCGGCCCCGGTGATTGACTTTCGGCTTGTTCTCCCTATAATTCGGCCAGTTTTCGCACCATTCCTCCGAGAGTGTTGAGGGGGCCTTTCGCAGTTATGACGCCTTGGCAAGGGTGTTGATCAGGAGAACCCGGGATTTGTGCGATTCTGCTTTCCTGCCCATAGTTCGATTAATTCGTTCCCGCCACAGAGCCCTGCGTAGAGTGGCGAGAGCTTCTTTGAAGGACTTTTTCGGACACCACGGAGCCGATACCGGCGGATGAGTCGCGTGGTGGCTCGTCGGTCCGTGCGCAGAAACCGATCAGGTGCGGGAGCACGGCTATGCCAAAAAAATACCTAGTCATCAGTGGCCTCCTGATCCTTTGCGCTCTTTTCGGGGCGCTCTGGTTTGCTTTTCCGCCTCAGAAGGTCACAGGGGTCGAGGTGTCGAACGATGTTGTCCAGCATCGATCATTCTATCGCCGTCGCTGGCTCGGGTTTACGATCCACGAGGAAACAAAGCGTTGGGAAACGCCCCTGGAAACGTATATCAAAAAACAGGGTTGGGTACGGGAACAGAAAACAGATAACCCACAGTGGCACCTTTCGAAGGAAATGGTGGAATACCGCGGGCTGATGATCTCGCTCCAGAGCCGTCACCTGGGATTCATCAAGGGCAGGGCAAGACAACTCTGCAGTTTGCTGCGTTGCTACAGTGGGCAATCGGATCGGTGGGTGACTTGGTCCAAGCAGCACCCAGAGCGGGCTGCGGAGGTGTGGCCGGAGTTTTACCGGCTCCTCCGCGAGGATTCCTGGAGCGAAGCGAATGATTTTCTTCGTAGAGCTGAGTATCCCATATTCTGACCAATCCCGCTTGAGAGTGCCCGAGGTCTCTGGCGGGGTGCCCTGGACCTGACTGACTTCGGGCTTTACTCCGCCTGACTCTCTGCCAAACCACACCGGTTAATGGACCCCTCGGACGTTCGCTACGGGTGTCATTCCATGGCGCATAATACCGGGGATCAAGTGTCCGCAGGCCGCCGGTCCAGCAGGATGCCAACGCGACTTTGCTCGGATTATCCGAGTTATGCGGAGCCGCTCGGTGATTGACTTTCGGCTTGTTCTCCCTATAATCCGGCCAGTTTTCGCACCATTCCTCCGAGAGTGTTGACATGAAAGTCAGTTACGATTGGTTGTGCCACTATTGCCGGCCGCTCCCGCCGCCGTCCGAGGTGTCCGAACTGTTCACCCGGCTCGGCCTGGAGGTCGATGCGGTGACCGAGCTGGGCGGCGATACGGTGTTCGATCTCGAGATAACCGCCAACCGGCCCGACCTGCTGTCGATGATCGGGGTCGCCCGTGACGTGGCGGCGGCCACTGGGGCCGAGCTGAACGTGCCGACCGCGAAGCTCCCGCCCACCGGCGCGGAATCGGTCGGCGAATTGACCCGGGTCTCGCTGGACGCACACGACCTGTGCATCCGCTATACCGCCCGGCTCGTCCGGGGGGTGACCGTCGGCCCCAGCCCGTCCTGGCTGGCCGACCGGCTCGAAGGGCTCGGCCTGCGACCGGTGAACAACATCGTGGACATCACCAATTTCGTACTGATGGAATGCGGGCAGCCGCTGCACGCCTTCGATTTCGACAAGCTGGACGGCGGCCGGATCGTCGTGCGAAGGGCCCGACCGGGCGAGACGCTGACCGTGATCGACGGGACCGAGCACGAGTTGACCGAGGAGATGCTGGTCATCGCCGACGAACAGCGGCCCACCGCCGTCGCCGGAGTAATGGGCGGCCTGGCCACCGAGATCGGGGACCGGACCACGAACGTCCTGCTCGAAAGCGCCCGGTTCCTGCCCGCCGGCATCCGCCGCACCTCCCGGGCACTCGGCCTGTCCAGCGATTCGTCCTACCGGTTCGAACGGGGGATCGACCCGGCGGTCGTGGGCTGGGGCTCGGCCCGGGCCGCCCAGATGATCGTCGAACTGGCGGGAGGCGAACTGGCCGAGGGTATGATCGACGTGGGCCAGCCGCCCGAGGAGCCGGTCGAGGTCCGCCTGCGGCCCGAACGGGCCAGCCGACTGATCGGGGTCGATATCCCCGCCGACCGCCAGCGGGCGATGCTGGCGGCGCTCGGATGCGAGCCGATCGGCGAGCAGAAAGACGCCATCGTATTCCGCGTACCGCCCTCCCGGCCGGACCTCTCCCGCGAAGTCGATCTGATCGAGGAAGTGGCGCGGCTTCACGGCTACGACAAGGTCCCGCAGGAGACGACGATGCCGGTGCGAGCGGTGCCCGACCAGCCGTTCGACGTGCTCGCCCGCCGCGTACGCGACCTGGCCACGTCGATGGGCTACAACGAGGCACGGACCTCGAGCTTCGCAGCCAGCGACGCCGCCGAACGGTTCGATCACTGGTCATCCAAGCCGAATATACTCCGCAACCCGGTCAGCCAGGACGAACCGGCTCTGCGCACGAGCTTGCTGCCGGGGCTGCTGGCGGCGAAACGGACCAACCTGCACCGCGGTGTGCCCGAGGTGGCCTTGTTTGAACTGTCGAGGGTGTACGGCCGCAGCGGCGACGGCCCCGGCGAGCGGACCTGCCTCGCCTTCCTCGATGATGACGGGTTCGCCGCGCTGAGGGGCACGCTCGATGTCCTGTTCGAGCACCTGGGCCTCGCCGACCGCGTCCATTACCACGAATACGGCGATGCGAACTTCGCCGAGGGCGCGTCGGCGAAACTGACCCTCGACGGCCGGACGCTGGGCCTGGCGGGCGAGACGACGGCGGACTCCACTGCAATGCTCGATCTGAAGCGGCCGACCGTGGTGGCCGAACTCGATTTCGACGTGCTGCTCGAGGTGGCCGAGCCCGTCCGGCGCTACCAGCCGCTCGCCAAATTCCCGCCGGTCAAACGCGATTTCTGCGTGGTCGTCGACGAGTCGGTCACGTGGGCCCAGTTGGAGGAGTGCGTACGAAAACAGGTCGGCCCGATGGCCGAGCAGATGGGGTTCCTCAGTGTGTATCGGGGCGATCAGATCGGCCGGGACGAAAAGGCGGTCGCGTTCTCGCTCACCTTCCGGGCCGAGGACCGCACCCTCACCGGCGGCGAGGTGGACCAGGCCGCGTCGAAGGCGATTCAGGCACTGGAAGAGAAGTACGACGCACGCCTCCGACAGTGACCGGTCCCGCTCTACCGGACGACCGAGGCAACCGACAGAACACAAACCACAGCCGACCGAGGAGCATACCGACCGTGCAGTGCAACACCCGGATCTTCATGGTCCGCGAGACCCTCCGCGACATCCCCCGTTACGATCTGCCCCGGGGATACTCGTTTCGTACCTACCGACCGGGCGACGAGGACATCTGGGTCGCGATCCATCAGGACGCCGAGCCGCTGGTTGACGTGGACCGAAGGACTTTCGAGCGGAACTTCGGCTACGACCGCGACGCGCTCGCCGAACGCTGCTTCTTCCTCGTGGACCCCGACGGCCGGGATATCGGGACCGGAACCGCCTGGTACGAGGAATCATTTCTGGACGGCGACTACGGCCGCGTGCACTGGATCTGCATCCTCCGCGAATGGCAGGGTCGCGGGCTGGCGAAGCCGCTGATGACCAAGGTGATGGGCACGCTCGCCCGCTGGCACGACCGGGCCTACCTCACCACATCGGCCGGACGCCCGCCGGCGGTCAACCTCTACCTCGGCTTCGGCCTTCGGCCTTTCATCCAATCGCAGGAACAGCGGCGGGCGTGGGAGTACCTCGCCGACAAGCTCGCCCATCCCACTCTCGACGAATACCGGGCGCCCGTCCAGGGCGACTTCGGCCCACCCCACGCCGACTGACCTCCGCCCACAAGCAACTCGCTCCCGCTCTATATCCGGAATTCGACGACGTTCTGAAACTCGGTGACCAAGCTGTACCGATCGACATCCACGATGATCAGGGCTGCGGTCGGCGACGCCACGAATTCCGAGAGGTGCTCATGCTTCGCGAGGAAGAACTCGGCGAACCGGCCGCTTGCCTTTCGCTCCTGCTCGCGTGCGCGGCCTGTCACGGTCACAGCGGCCGCCTGTTCGAAATCCGACACGCTGTTGCTTCGACTGTCGATCAGCATCGCCACCCGATTGTCGGCCAGTATGTTGGCGTATTTCCGAGTTGATTTCGGGGTCGCGAACACCAGATGCTTGAGGTCTTCGCTCGCCGCAAACCCGACCAAGCTGGCATGTGGCCGGCCCTCGCAGTGGGTGGCGAGCACTGCGAGTGTCTGGGAACGCAACAGTGTCTCCAACTCGTTGCGAGCTTGATCTTTCGTTCCCATATGGCTCCGCCCGATGACTTCGATTCAAGGCCATTTTGCCGAAGCTCCCGAAGTCTACCGGCATTCGAGGGCGTGGTCAACCGTCTGGCGTTCCGGGAGTTCTCCCGTAAAGTTTCATACAAAGGGACGCGACTGAACGGCATCGGGCAGTGCGGGCTGATGGTGCAGCCCGGTCGGCAAAGAGAATATGGGCGGCCCGCCGGTGGGTTCTCTGGCGAAAAGGGGAGGCCGGCACTTCGTGACCGCGGTACGCTCAGTCGATTTCGATGGCGTCTTCGTAGAGTGCGGTCATCTGCTCTTCGCCGACCAGTTGGTCCTGGGAAAGCCGCATCCGGATACGGCTATGAATATTCCGCACCGACCGGGTGCGACTGTTATGTCTTCGGCTGATGGTTTGGCGGACGCTGTTTGCCGAGGATTGGAGCGCACGGAGTTGTCTGGCAAGTTTGGCACGTTCTCTGGTCAGCGTAGCGACCTCCTCCGGGAGCTGGGGCCGTGCTCGGGAGGAGCACGAGCGGGTGGAGTTGCACTCGTTGTAGCGCTGGAGGGCCCTTCTGTGCCGTTCCCGAAGACGTTCGATCCGCTGCCCGGCCCGCGTATACTGCTGACGTAACCGGTCAAACTGGCTGCTGTATTGGGTTTTAGCCCGCTCGAGTTCCTCTGACCGGAGCTCGCCGGCCTTCTCCAGATAGGTCTGACGGAGTGCGTTGTTCTTCCGGTGGGCATTCCGGATTTTGACCTGTTCGGGGGACAGTTCTGAGTCGTCCTTGTCATCGCCCTCCTGGATGTCCTCATAGACCTCGTGGAGCTCGGCCCCTTGCTCGATCGCCTGCCGCGGCGTCATCCATTCGCCCTCGTACAGGACGTGGCCGAGCGCCTCGTGGGCGGTGGATGCAAACGGGCCTTCGGCGTCCAGGTCAAGACTGGCTCGGGCGAACTTGCGGGCCTCTGTGGTCAGGCCGTTATCGCGGCACCACATGGCGAGCTCGGCCAGCTTCCTGGCATCGTCCTCGGGCACCTCCGCCTTTCTCTCTGCCAACTCGGCCAATGCCCGCGTCATCTTGGTATCGAACAGTTCGACCGATAACAAGTCATCCCGGTCGAACTCGAGCACCCCGCCGACGGAACGGAACCGGAGCGAGACCAGGCGGCCCTCTACCTTTTCCCCCTCTGCCAGAACGAGGGTGTCGTCGCCTTCCTCGGCAACCTGAAGCCCCTCGATGCCGCCCCGCAAATAGGCGGTCTCCTCCTCCGCACCGTTCGGCAGGAAGGTGACGTCAACGACCGCCCCGTTCAACGTGCGTTCGTTGCTCATCTCGACGGTATCGGCGAGCACATAGGAACTGAACAGCAACCCGAACAACACCGCGAGCATATATCTATGGAAATTCATCGACGCGCTCCTCCTGATTGGGCCCGTTGGCTAAGCGCACCCCTGCATAATCCTAACGTCAGAATACCACACTCCCTTGGGATGTCAACGAAAAACTCCCAATAAAACGGGCGGTTAAAAAGCCGGTGAGCAGGCAAGGAGCCCCACTCCCACATCGTCTGCTGATACCGGCCGCAAGCCCAAAGGGCTTCAGGCCCCTTCGTAATTGCACCTTACGCCGGGGCTGCGCTGTGGGCGAGCCAGTTCCCGGCCCGATTTCATGGCCCGACGGGCTGGTGTAATCTTTTGTAAGGGAGCGACCGCGTACCATTGGTCCGCATTACTCAGTCCGCCATAGGTTCTGTCGGGCGGCCGGCGTCCTTGTCCTCGACATCCCGGAGTGCGATGGTCTCTTCCGTGTGGTAGCCGAGCTTGACGCTGACGATGCGGCTGTTTCCCGCGTCGTCGATGAACAGGCGGCGGTCGGTATGCACGCCGACATAGTTGGGCTGGAACAGGGCGACTTCGTCGCCGCCGATCGACCGCGGGTTCGGGGGGCCGCCCTCCTTCACCAGCGGCATGCCGTCGTCCACGTTGCCGTATCGGCCGACCCGGAGGATGAGGTTCCCGCTGGAGTCGAGCACAGCGACGCGGAAGAGGTCCGGTTCCGGGGCGAACGAGCGCCCGAAATAGTCGAGGGCGAACCGCGAGTGCCAGCACATGCAGTGGATGTGGCCCGAGTTCGTCCAGCCGACGCCGCCGTAGAACCAGTGTGCGTTTTCGACCCAGTGCCCGGCAAGGTCCTGCGGGCGGTCGGGCCGCCGGCCCTCGGGCAGCGCGACGATCGGGCGCCCGGCGGTGAGGAACCGGCCCTCGCCCGGGGTGAACTTCATCAGGGTGCAGCTCCGGACCACGTCGGGCAGATTGCGGCTGATGTTGGCCATAACGGTCACATCGCCGGCCGCGTCGATCCCGAGCCCCGAGACCAAGCTGACCCCGGGGACGGCATCCTTGTGAACCGGTTGGCCGTGCCGGTCCCAGATCGTTATCACGTGTGCCTGCGGTCGACCGGGATAGATTCGCGGCTCCCACCGCTGCTCCTCGTAAGCCGTCTCCTCCTCGTCCCGGGCCCTGGCCCTCGGTGCCCGCAGCCAGAACGCGGCGATGTCGCCCCGGGGGCCGACCGCGAACCCGTTCTGCATTGTCCACCACGTGTCCCGACCAAGCGGCAGCCCGGCGATGATCTCGCCCGAGTCGGTGCGGCCCTCCTGGCCGTAGTCCCAGGGGATCTCGCGTTCGGTTTCCCAGTCGAATCGGACGATGAGGTCCCCGCCGCTCTCCGAGCAGCGGACCCGCCCGTACGCTCGGCCCTTGTAGTCGAACGCGATGTCCTGGGTGTTTTCGTGGGGCAGACTGACCTTTCTCGAACGGCCGGTCTCCGGGTCGATCTCGACCCAGGTCGCACGCCGGGGGTTGACCCGGCGGGCCCCGGCTGCCACCAGGCGGCCGGTGACGGGATGGGCGTAGAGGTACCGGCTGTGGGCGATCGGGCGTCGGGCTAGGCCGGGGGTTCCGCGGTTGATCTCTCCAAAATCGGCCCTTGCGACCAGTTCTCCGTCCTCCACGGCCCAGACCTGGATGTCCGCCGACGAATCCCGGGAATGGCCGCGCTCGATGGCGGTGCGATCATACGTGCCCGCCTGTATCTCGGGGCTGACCCATACCATCGGCGGATCGGCGTGCAGGTCGATCTCCACCCGCGTGGTCAGACCTGCTCCCGAATAATAGTTGCCGAACCAGTCCTGGCTCTCGCGGATGTTCGGGATGTCGTATGTATGGCGCACGGCGGGGTCGTCCAACGGCCCCAAATGGATCAGGCGCGGTTTGACTTCCAGGCGAGAGTTGTGTTCGATGGGATGGCGATAGGAAGCGACGAATATCTCGCCGGTTTCCGGGTGTACCCGCACCAGGGACGGTTTCTCGACAGAAATCTCGGCGAGCGGGGACCCGTCGGGCGAGAACACCCGGACGACGTCCTTCGCGTGGTCGGTGACGTAGATGCGCCCCTCCGAGTCGCAGGCGATCGAGGTCGGCATTTCCAGCGGGTCGCCCTCGCTCTCGGGCCCGATGAACAGGCGCGGCGGGTCGTCCCCGGTCACGTCGAGCACATAGACCTCCCCGCGATAGGTGGGGGTATACCGCCCGAAGAGGCCCCGCAACTGGTAGTATCCGGTCAGGTAAAGCCGCGTCCCGTCGGGGCTGAAGGCCGCTACGGCCGGGACCAGCCGGTGCACGGCTCGGCGGGCCGATTCGTCGACCTCCAGGCCCGTGTCCGGCCCGCGGACGCTTCCGGCGGGGCCGTCGTCGGCTGTCGCGTCCGCCAGCCAGTTCAACCTTTCGTCTGCCAGGGCGATGCGCCCTCCGCCGACGGCCATCGCATTGGCGGCCCGCGCCGTCCAACCATCTTGGGAAGTGCACGAAAATGCGTGCCCTCCGTTACGGCCCGCCGTGAGCAGCGTATTCCGGTAGGCGTTCCGTTTGAGCGGCTTCGGGCTGTCCAACTGGGGGAAATCGTACCATTCCAGCTCCTCGACTTCACGGATTCGCTCGGCGGGCCAGGGGTAGATTGTGCGGATATAGTTGCCTTCCCGGTCGAAGAGACGGAGATGGTCCATGCCCTGACCGTCGAAGACATAGACACCTTCGGGGCTGGCGGTCATCAGCGACGGGTGCCGAGAGGAGCGGCGATACGGAGCCCAGAGCAGAGACCGCTCGAACCGGGGCTTCAGGCCCAGCGACACACGGACCGTCATGTCCCCGATGTCATCGATGTATTCCCCCTGCTCGTTCTTCCCGTCCCACACGAGCGTTTGCTCGAGCGAGTTCTGCCGGAACGGCGGCGGGGCGTTCTTGCCCAGCACCCCGCTGCCCAGGTGGCGCAGTATCCGACCGGTCGAGTCCTCAACGGCCACGGTCACGTCGCAGAACGCCGTCGTCTTGAACCGGATGGTCCAGTTGTCGCCGTCGCGGGTCACCGTCGGTTTCTCGGCGAACTCGAACGTGTCCTCGCGCTGGACCTCGAACTCGCTCAAGTCCTCGCCGGCCCACGACGTCCCCCCGCAAAAGGCCAGAACCGCCACCGCTGCAAACACCCGCACCATATTCATCATTCTCCTCCAGGATTACGACCGGAAGAGACCGCGGCCACCGCGATTCAACGGCCTCTTATCCGAATATTCTAACATCTTTGCCGCCCGAAACAACAATTCAAAGCGGGCGGGACAGTTTACGTGTCGGCAGAGGGCGGAGTGTCCAGCGGCTTCCCCGACGACGACGGTTGCAACCGTATCGGAGATGGGATAACATCCCGCACTCACGGTCAGATCAACATTCCGGATCGAGGAAAACAGAATGAATGACAGGCCTTCCCGCGAGTTGTGCCCGGACCATCGTATCTCCTGCGGGCACCTCCCGCCGCCGGACGCGCAAAAGCTGCACGAGGCGTGCCTCGAGGTGCTCGAACGGACCGGCGTCCGCTTCTTCCTGCCCGAAGCCGTCGATATCCTGAAAGAGGCGGGCGCCGCGGTCTCGGACGGCAACCGGGTCCGCATTCCGCCCGAACTGGTGGAACAGGCCCTGGAGACCGCCCCGAGCGAGGTCCGGATGTTCGACCGGAACGGCCGTCTCGCCCTGGAACTCCGCGACTTCAACACCTATTTCGGCCCGGGCTCCGACTGCCTGTACATCCTTGACCATCGGACGGGCGAACGGCGGCGGCCGGTCCCCGACGACGTCGTCGAGGCCGCCCGACTGTGCGACGCCCTGCCGAACATCGACTTCGTTATGTCGATGTTCCTCCCCACCGAGCTCGATGTCGCTGTCACCGACCGGTTCCAGATGGAGGCGATGCTCAATCACACCACCAAGCCGATCGTGTTCGTGACCAACGAGTTCTCGGGCACGGTCGATGCGGTCCAAATGGCCGAAGCGGTCGCCGGCGGGGCCGACGAACTGTCCGACAAGCCGTTCGTCTGTTGTTACATCAACGTGACCACCGGCCTGCGCCAGAACGAGGAGGCGCTGCAGAAGCTCCTGTTCCTGTCCGAGCGGAACATCCCGTTCACATACGTCCCGGTCACCCAGGGCGGGGCCACCGCCCCGGTCACCCTCGCCGGCTCATACATCGCGATGAACGCCGGCGTGCTCGCCGGGCTGGTCCTGTCGCAGCTCAACCGGCCGGGCGCACCGTTCATCGCGCCCGGCCAGGGCGGCGAGTCGCTCGATATGCGGACGCTGGTCAGCCCATACGCCGCGCCGGACGACCGGCCGCTGTGCCGTGCGATGGGCCATTTCTACCGCCTGCCGGTGTTCGGGCTGGCCGGCTGTTCGGACGCCAAGGTGCTCGACCAGCAGGCGGCGGCCGAGGCGGCGCTGACCCTGATGTCCGACTGCGTGGGCGGGGCCAACCTGATCCACGACCTCGGATACCTCGAGTCGGGGATGTGCGGCTCGCTCGCTCTCCTGTGCATCTGCGACGAGATCGTCGGCTGGCTCCGACACCTGCACAAACCGATCTCGCTCGACGAGGACGCGCTCGCCGTGGATGTCATCGACGAAACCGGCCCGGACGGCAGCTACATGGAGCACGACCACACCTTCGCCCATTACCGGGAACGCTACTACCCCGACCTGTTCGACCGCGATAACTACGCCAACTGGGAGGCCAAAGGCAGCACGACGCTGGGCGAACGGGCGGCCGAAAAGGCCTCACGGCTCCTGGACGAACATCAGCCGGAACCGCTCTCGCCCGAGACCGCCCGAGCGGTCAACGACGTGGTCCGGAAAGCCGCAGAACGTGCAGAAGGAGAGCACACGTGAGAGAGACTGCCGATTATGTGTTCAAAAACGGGCAGGTCGTCACCGTCGATGCCGACGCACTGGTGACAGAGGCGGTGGCCGTGGCCGACAACCGCATCCTGCGGGTCGGGCCGGACGACGCGATGGCCGATGTGACCGGCCCCGACACCCGCGTGATCGACCTGCGGGGGCGCAGCGTGGTGCCCGGCTTCATCGACTCGCACATCCACTTGGCCATGGGCGTCCAGGACCTGGGCCTCAACCTCCGCTATCCGCACGTCAAATCGCTGGACGACATCCTCGAGATGGTGCGCCGGGCCGCGGCGGACTCCCCGCCCGGCACGCTGATCCGCGGCTGGGGCTATGACCAGAACCGGCTGGCCGAGAAGCGGCATCCGACCCGCGACGAGTTGGACGCAGTCGCACCGGACCATCCGGTCGTACTCATCCGGACCTGCGAACACATGTCCGTGCACAACAGCCGCAGCTTGGAAATGGCGGGCGTCCGGGAGGACGAGCCGGACCCCAGCGGTGGGCAAATCTGCCGCGACGACCGGGGCCGGATCAACGGCCTGATGAAGGAACTGGCCCACGTGCGGATGATCCGCAGCGCCCCGTTCACCGACGAGGAAATCTACGAGGGCCTGGTCGCGTTCGACCGCACACTCTGCCGGTACGGCATCACATCCGTGCACGACGTCGGCGCCGACCGCCCGCTGCTCCCGCTGTTCCACAAAGCACAGCGCAGCCGCCGGCTCAACCTCCGCGTGTACGTCGGCATCTATGGCGACACCCTGGATTACGTGCGTGATTTCATGAAGTCGGGAGTCCTGACCGGCTTCGGCAACCGCCGGCTCAAGATCGGGCCGCTGAAGGCGATGCTCGACGGCAGCAGCAGCGGGCCGTCGTCGGCCACGCGGGCACCATATACCTCGGACCCGACCGACAGCGGCATCCTCTATTTCGACCAGGAGGAGATCGACGCCTTTGTGGACGAGGCGAACCGCCTGGGCTACCAGGTCACGGCACACGCCGTGGGCGACCGGGCCGTCGAGCAGATTGTCGACGCCATCGAGAAGGCCCTGAAAGCGTACCCGCGAAAGGATCACCGCCACCGGATCGAACACTGCGCCATCGTCGATGACGCACTGCTCGAACGTATCCGCGCTCTGGGCATCGTGCCCGTCGGCCAGCCGGTCTTCCTCTACGAGTTCGGCGACGCCTACCGAGTCCACTACGGCGAAGAGCGGCTGGACCGCATGTTCGTCGGCCGGTCCTACCTCGACCGCGGCATCATCGCCGCCGCGTCGTCCGACTGCCCCGTCACCTCGCCCGATCCCCTGCTCGGCATCCACCTCGCCGTCAACCGGGTGACGCAGAGCGGCCGGACGGTGTCCCAGCACGAGCGGGTCGGAGTGATGGACGCCCTGCGCCTGTACACCATCAACGGCGCCTACGCCAGCTTCGAGGAGGACATCAAGGGCAGTCTGGAGCCGGGGAAGCTGGCCGACCTCGCCGTGCTGTCCGCTCCCATCCTCGATTGCGACCCCGGGCAGATCAAGGACATCGAGGTGGACGCGACCATGATCGACGGCGTCCTCGTCCACGAGACAACGTGAGACGGCCGGCGTTACCCCGAGCCGGGCAGTCAACTATGCGCCGCCCTGCGGTGAACGGCCTTGATTTAGCCCGCGAAATTATGTTTAATGAGCATCGTCGAGCCGAGGTGGCGGAACAGGCAGACGCGCTAGGTTGAGGGCCTAGTCCCCAGTCATGGGGGTGCGGGTTCGACTCCCGCCCTCGGCACCACGCTCCACGGAAGGCCGGCAGACTCTGACCGGTTGCCGGCCTCCGGTCCATGCGGCCAATCTCTGATGCTGACGCCTTGCCGGGACGCTACGTTCCGCACCGTGGCGGGGTCCACGCCTCTCGACGGTGCGCCCCGGGTTGCGACGGCAGGAGGCGACGGTGGCACAGACACCTCACCAGGATTCGGGGCATCCAACAGCAGTCGTAGACTTCTATCCCGCAGCTTACGGCCCCACCCTGAGAATCGCTCCCGCTGGCCCGCAAGGTCTCCTTGCCCTTTTTGAGTTGTTCGAGGATATGGCCCGCGAGAGGTGCAGACACGTTGCACTGAGGCAACGTCTGGAGATCAAAGATTTAACCAGAAAAAGGCATAATCTTCAATGGGCAGAATGAGACCGGGCAGAATGAGATCAGCAAGGGCATTATATATAGCTTTATGTGCAATCATCACGATTGGCATTGGGCTGGGGTGTGCATTGTGGTTCATGTGGTATGTTGTTTTGGGACCGCGATATACCTTTTCCTACCGCCGTTTCGAGGCTATGGTGCAGGAGATCAAGGACCTTCCGGCAGGGTCACATGTACTGCCTGAATCGTATGCAAATGTCGCACACTCTAACTGGGTGCATTGCCCGCGCCCAATTGCGTATATAAATGAGTCGGCCGAGCATGGAAGAACATATCTTTTCATTCTCTGGCGAGGCAAGGGAAGGAACTTTGAAGGTGCACTGCGAGTGCAACCAGAAACCGAATTACGCAGAGGGCAGGATGTCATACTTGAACATTCTGTTCACGATTATAGGATCGGAGCTAGAGTGGAACGTCGGCTCGGTATGAATTGGTATCGCGTTTCATACCTTTGGGATTGA
>PUPC01000225.1 GCA_003553185.1 Planctomycetota bacterium
ACGGCGTCCAACTGGGGCGTCGGCCCCAGGTCGGCCAGCGCCCGGTCGATCACCAGCGGCTTCAACGCCGGGTGCAGCTCGCGGAATCGGTCGCGTTCGATCTCCGAGCCCGACACACAGCCCGCGGCGTCGGCGTTGGCGGCGAGATAATCGTGCGCCCGAGCGGCCGCGCCGGACAGCCGCAGCACCGCCTCGCCGAACGCCGGGTTGTAGTCTCGCTCGAGCGTGGGCAGCAGCTCGTGCCGGATGCGATTGCGGAGGAATTGCCGGTCCACGTTCGAGGCGTCGGATCGGAACGACAGCCCCCGCTCGGCCAGATATTCGAGCACCTGCTGCCGGCGGACGGTCAGCAACGGCCGCACCAGCCGGACGGCCGCTCCCCGGGCGATGGGTCGCGACCGGGGCATCCCGCCCAGCCCGCGCAGGCCGGTCCCCCGCAGCAGCCGATGGACGACCGTTTCGACCTGGTCGTCGGCGTGGTGGCCGACGGCGACGGCCTCCGCCCCCTGGTCTGCGGCCACGTCGGCCAGAAAACCGTACCGCTCCCGCCGGGCCGCCTCCTCGAGTGACTTGCCCGTCTCGGCCCGGACCGCCTCGACGTCGCGACGCCCGACGGTCAGCGGCAGCCCGCGTCGGGCGGCGAGTTCGCGCACGAACGCTTCGTCCTCGTCGGATTCCGCCCCCCGCAGCCCGTGGTTCAGGTGCGCCGGGTGCAGCGCCGCGTCGAGATCGCCCCGCTCGACCATCAGGGCGAGGACATCGAGCAGGCAGACCGAGTCCGGCCCGCCCGACAGGCCGATTACGATGGTGCCGACGCCCTCGAACAGGCGCTCGGCCCGGACCAGCTCAAGTGCTTGGGAGTAGACCGACATATCCATCTCAGGAGTTGGGGGAGGCCGGCGGGCTGAACCGGCTGGGTACCGGAATCCCGGCCCGGACAGCCAACCGGGCATTGTTTGTATTCTCGCCGAACCCGGTTCGACAGTCAACCCGGCTGCCCGCGTCGTCGGCCCCTCAGCGGGCCGCATCGAGGTCGAGCCAGATCGGGCTGGTCCACGCCATCGCCGGCCGTTCGAGCGGCTCCTGCACCACGTGGGCGTAGTACACCGACGGATGGCCGACCTCGTCCTCCAGCCGGTAGGCGGCGTCCATCGTCTCCTTCGGCAGGCCGGTGGCCAGGTGTGTCTTGCTTCCGGCCTCGGGCCGCGGTGCCTCCGAGAGGATGGGGAGGAACGTCCGGTCGAGCCCGAACCGGAGCCGCAGGACCTCGACCCGGAGGATCAGGTCGGTGGCCCAGACGTTGAGCTTGAGCTCGACGTTCCGCCCGGCTGCGATTCGACCGCACTGCCCCATCTCCAGGCCGTCGACCGTGAACTCGACGAGGATGCGTTCCCCGGTCGTTGCGTAGCAATGGCGGTTGCGGATGGCGTCGAAGACCGCCTCACGGGTCAGTTCGGGCGCCCTGACGGCGGCGATCCCGCCCTCGGGTCGGCCGCCCTGGCCGGTGTGATGGTCCGACGAGCCGATGCATCCGATCCGTCGCCCGGCTGCCCAGTGGTCCTGGGCGTAATACGGGCCGGGGACGGAGCTGTTCGAGCGGCGTTCCCGGTTGCGCAGCCGGTTGAACTCGTAGGCGAGGCAGTGCTGTGGGCACCACAGCTCGCTCTGGCCGTGGTGGGAGTAGATCTCGAGCACCGGCCGCAGCCCGGGGTCGTCCCAAGCGTCCCAGTCGACCGCGGACCCGCGGCTGTCTGTGGAGAGCGCCCCCCAGGCGATCCCCGTGTGATGGGGAATGAGCATCGCCCGTGTCGGGTCCAGGTCGCGCAGGTAGTCCGCCTCGGCCTCCGGGTCCTGCTTGCTTCCCTGGCCCGGCAGCGCTCGGTGCCGCCGGAAGGACTCGATGTCGCGGAAGTAGATGTTGTGGTGTCCGGTCAGCGCGGGCGGGTTCCGTTCGTCGCCGAGCACGGTGACGAACCGGCCCGGCTCGTTGTACGCTTCGGCCCATTCCTCGAGTATTTTGTATCCGCCCTCGCCCAGCGATTGCCAGTGGTCCATCGCTGCGGCGAAGTCCAGTCCCGAGGCGTCCCGGGCGTACGGGTACGGGTTGACGCCCTGGGCGTCGCTCGACAGCTTGGTGTGGATGTGCAGGTCGCCCCAGAACGGCCCGCGGTGGCCGGGGGCAACTTTCACCGGGTTGGAGAGGGTGTGGCCCATCTGGAGCCGGTACACGCCCTCCTCGCCGAGCGCCGCGGGCACTCGGGCCGAGCCGGTGAAGGTCAGTCCCTCGGCGACCGTCGTCCCGTTGTTCGCCACAACCAGCTTCTGATTTTCGAATGAACTCGCCGAGATGTTGTCGAACCGGTCGAGCGAAACGACGAGCGCATCGAATTTCTGCCCCGGCTCGGCGGCCGACGGCACGATGATCCGGACCCTCTCGGCCGGCCCCGGCGTGGTTTGGAGCACCGGCGGCTCCGCCGGCTCCTCGCCCGCGATTGACAGCCACACCCGCTCGGACTCGGCGATGTACGGCGCGAACGTGTTGGCGTAGCGGATGTGTATCTCGGCCCCGGCAGGAACGGTCCCCCGCCGGACCGTGGCGGTGATGAGCCGGCCGTGGCGCGACTCGTGCTCGGGGAAATTGAGTTGATGCCGTCGGATGGAATGCTCGAACTCGACATCGGCGCCCGGCGCCGTCACCTGCACGTAGTGCTCGCCCTCAGGGTCCTCGGCTTGGAGGGCCCGTGTGTAACTCGGGCCGGTGAGCATCGACCACGAGTTGGGAAACTGGAACGAGACGGTGTCGGACGGTCCCAGCGCCCGGTCCGTCGTGCATACGATCTCGATCGCGCAGGGCTCCGCGACGCGATACGCGGTCCGCTCAACGCTTGCTTTTACTGTCATCTGGTCCTCTCAGACAAATCGCTTTGGCCAATGTCCCGGCGATGGTAGACGAGGCAGGCCGAATCGTCAAGAAGGACCGGGAAAAAGACGTAAATAAGTGTCGATATTGCTCCGATGACTGTTATAATTGAAGAGAATGGCGAAATATGCAATGAGCGGGGCGGCAAGCCCCAACGGACCCCGTTTTTTCTGTGTGCACGGGCTATGAACGCCGAAACAGACCGAATATTCGAGGACCTGATCCTCAAGCGGGATGTGGTGACCGCCGAACAGTTGGCGGCCGCCCATCGCCGGCGGGCGGAGTCCGCCGAGCAGGGGAAACCGCTGAAACCTCTCCTCGCCCTCCTGATCGAGCAACAGCCGGACAAGGAGAAGGCGCTGCGCGAACTCGCGGAGCTCGCCGCCATCCGGTCGGGCGAGAAGCGGATGACCATCGGCGGGTTCGAGCTGATGGAGAAGATCGGGTCCGGCGGGATGGGCACCGTCTATCGGGCCAACCAGAAGCTGATGGGCCGCCACGTGGCCCTGAAACTGATGAAGCCGAAGCTGGCCAGGAACAAGCGGGCGCTGGATCGGTTCGTCAGCGAGACGCGGGCCTCGGCACGCATCAACCACCCGAACGTGGTGGAGGCCATCGACGCCGGCAAGGACAGGGGATATTACTACTTCGCCATGGAACTGGTGGAGGGCCCCACGCTGTGGCGCGTCATCAAGCAGGAGGGTAAGCTGCCCGAGGAGCGATGCGAAGAGATCGGCATCCACATTGCAAGGGCGCTGCAGGCGGCACACCGGGCGGGCCTGGCACACCGCGACGTGAAGCCGGAAAACATCCTCATCGAACAGGACACGGGCACCGCCAAACTGGCCGACCTCGGCCTGGCAAAAGTCACAAAACGGACCGACTCATCCGCCACCCAGGCCGGGGTCATCATCG
>PUPC01000355.1 GCA_003553185.1 Planctomycetota bacterium
GTTCACCGCCCGGAGCTATCCGGGCGAGACGTTCCGGGGCCGGGTCTCCTTCGTTTCGCCCACCGTGACCGACAGAACTCGGGCCATCCCGGTGCGGGTGGACGTGCCCAACGAGGACAGGCGATTGAAGCCCGACATGCTCATCCGGGGGATCATTCACGCGGCCCTGGCCGACGGCGGACTGGTCGCGGGCTCCCCCCCGGCGGATAAGCCGGGCGACACGATCGGCGATCACGACCACGAAGAGGGCGCCATCCCTTGCGACATGTGCCGGGCGTGGGCCCAACGCGCGGACACAGCGGCTGCTCGATATCCGGCCTGCGCCTGTGCGGGGTGCGACATGCATGGCAAGCACGTGCACGCCGAGAAACCGCTGGTCATCCCCGCGTCCGCCCCGCTCCTCACCGGCAAACGGGCTGTGGTATACGTCCAGCAACCCGACGCCGAGGACCCCACGTTCGTCGGGCGCGAGATCGAGCTCGGCCCGCGGGCCGGCGACTACTACGTCGTCCGTTCCGGACTGCACGAGGGCGAGTTGGTCGCGGTCAGCGGCAATTTCAAGATCGACAGCGCCCTGCAAATCCGAGCCGAGCCGAGCATGATGACCACTCGGGCCGGCGAGTTCTGGAAAGCACCGCCGGACAGTCCGGTCGGGCCAATCCACTACGAGACGCCACTCGAGTTCCGCGAGCGACTGGGCAACGCCATCGACGCATACTTCGACCTTGCCCGGGGACTCGCCGACGATGACCTGCAGGCGGCCCTCGCGGCGGTGATCGACCTGAACGCGGCACTCGGGCGAATCGACGCCGCAGAACTGGACGACGACGCTCGCACCGCGCTGCAGGACGAGCACCTGCCGGTTGTCCAACATACCCTGAAATCCATTGCCGAGGCCCGCACGCTCGACGAAGCTCGGTTACCGTTCCTGCCGTTGTCGGATGAATTGGCCGACGTGGTCCGGCACTTCGGGGTATCCGGCCTGCTCGCAGTCCACCGCGTCCATTGCCCGATGGCGTTCGACGACGCCGGCGCGGGATGGCTGCAGCCCGACACGGATATCCGGAATCCGTATTACGGAGCGGTGATGCTGCAGTGCGGGGAGGTCGTCGAGACCCTGCACCAGGAGGATGCCCCTGTCGAGTTCCGCCGTCAGATGGGGAGCGTGGTCCGGGAGGCGTTCACGCTTTCCGATGCCCTGGCCGGCGACGACTTCGAACGGGCGCTCGAGGCCGTCCGGTCGGTCGAGCAGGCGCTCGGGAAAGTCGATCCGGACCCGCTTCCAGAGCGGCCGAAGAGCGCTTGGCAAAGCCGGGCCGAGCGGCTTGCCGAGGCGCTGGGCGAGATGTCCGGCGCAGGCGACCTGGATGAGATCCGCCGGCCGTTCGATCCATTTTCCGAGGCCCTCATCGCGGCCGTCCGGCATTTCGGGGTCGACGGCCTGGACGCCGTACATCAGGTTCATTGCCCGATGGCGTTCGACGACCGGGGGGCGGACTGGCTGCAGCCCGACGAGGAGATTCGCAATCCGTATTACGGAGCCGAGATGTTTCGGTGCGGGGAAGTCGTCGACACGCTGCACGGCGAATAGTCGCCGTTACGCCACCGATGAATTGTGTTGCGGAGGACAGACGTGCTCGACAATCGAGATAACCAACTCTCCGTGCCCGAACAGGACGACCTCGGGTCGGACGTTCTGGGCAGGTTCATCCGCTTGTGCCTTGAGAACAAGCTGGTTGTCTTGCTCGTGACGGTTTTTCTCATCGGTTGGGGCGTGTTCGTGGCCCCGTTCCCCTGGGAACTCGGGGGGATCGAGCGGAACCCGGTCCCGGTCGATGCCATCCCCGACCTGGGCGAGAACCAGCAGATCGTGTTCACCGGCTGGCCCGGCCGGTCGCCCCAGGATATCGAAGACCAGATCACCTATCCGCTCACCTCGGCCCTGCTCGGCGTACCGGGCGTGCGGACCATCCGCAGCATCTCGATGTTCGGGTTCTCGAGCATCTATATCATATTCGACGAAGGCATCGAGTTTTATTGGTCGCGCACTCGGGTGCTCGAGAAGTTGAGCAGCTTGCCGGCCGGGCTGCTGCCGGAAGGTGTGCAGCCGACGCTCGGCCCGGACGCCACCGGGCTGGGGCAGATTTACTGGTACACGCTCGAAGGACGCGATCCCGACGGGAACCCGATCGGCGGCTGGGATCTAAACGAACTCCGGTCGATCCAGGACTGGGACGTTCGGTTCAAGCTGATGGCGGCCGAGGGGGTCGCCGAGGTCGCGTCGATCGGCGGCTTCGCCCAGGAGTACCAGATCGACGTGGACCCGGTCGCGATGCGGGAGTATCAGGTCACTCTCGACCAGGTTGTCAACGCGGTCCGAAATTCGAACATCGACGTGGGCGCCCGGACGATGGAGATCAACAACATCGAATACGTGATCCGGGGGCTGGGGTTCATCAAGTCGTTGGCCGACGTAGAAGGCACGGTGATACGTGAGGAAGAGAACGTGCCCATCTACGTCCGTGATGTCGCCCACGTCTCACTCGGCCCGGCCGAAAGGCGGGGCGCCCTGGAGAAGCACGGGGCGGAGGCGGTCGGCGGGGTGGTCGTCGTCCGGTACGGGTACAACCCGCTGGAGGCGATCGAGAACGTGAACGCGATGATCGACGAGATCGCGCCCGGCCTGCCCTGGCGGGCGGTGGTCGATTATCAGAAGGTCACCCCCGACGAGGTCCGGGCATTCGCCGAGGACAGCATCGCCCGTCCGGTTTTCGATACTCGCAGGGTGACCGCATCGCAGCTCCGGTACTTCGCAGAGAGGCGCGGTTTCGAGCCGTTCATCGACGACGAGCCCGACGAACCGGCGGACCACGACCACGCCCACCATTCCCACGACCACGACCACGGCGGCGGTGCGGGCCAGCCCGTGGTTGAAGGCGAGATCATGGTCGATGGCCAGTACGTGGACGAGGCGGCCTGGCTGGGCTGGATGCGCCGGACCCCTCCCGACGAGTGGCCGCGCTGGCTGTCGAGCGAGGGGTTCGAGGCGTATGTCGGCGGCGACCTCAATCAGCCCGGCTGGCGGGACCTGCTGCGGACGACGCCCCGCGATGAATGGCCGGAGTGGATCGACTCCAGCCGGGTCTCGGTCGTCCCGTTCTACGACCGGACCGGACTCATTTACGAGACCCTCGGTACGCTGAGCACGGCGCTTCAAGAGGAAATCCTGGTGGTCATCATCGTCGTGCTGGTGCTCGTCTTTCACTTCGCCAGCTCGGTCCTCATCAGCAGCGCCGTCCCGCTCGCCATCCTGATGTGTTTCATCGGGATGAGCTTATTCGGCGTCGACGCCAACGTGGTCGCACTCTCGGGCATCGCCATCGCCATCGGCGCCATCGTCGACATGGCGATCATCGTCTCGGAGAACGTCCTCCAGCATCTGGATGCGGCGGACCCCGAAGAGAACCGGCTGGACGTGGTACACCGGGCCGCCCGCGAGGTGAGCGGTGCCGTGCTGGCTGCGGTAGCGACCACGGTGATCGGCTTCCTTCCCGTCCTGACGATGACCGGCTCGGAGGGAAAGATGTTCAAGCCGCTCGCCTTCACCTACATCTCGGTGCTCGCCGCCTCGGTCATCGTCGCCCTGGCCATCATACCGCCGGCGACCCACATTCTGTTCACCTTCAAGATCAGTTCGAAGATGGTCCGCCGGCTGTTCTTCGGCGGGGTGGCCGCAGCGGGGATTGTCCTGGCGATCCTGTTCGGCTGGTGGCTGGCCGGCGGAGTGCTGGCGGTGATCGGCGCCTGGCACCTGGTGGCGGAATTTCTTCCCGGCTGGATTACCCGGTGGGCCGAGCCGACCGCGATCGCCGCGGCGGTCCTCATCGTGGTGGCGTTGCTAACCAGACACCGGTATCTGCTCGGCCCGGAGCTCGGGTTCGTGCGCAACTTCCTGTTCATTGGCTTCCTGTTCGGCGGCCTGCTCTTGTTCTTCCACCTGTTCCGTCACGTGTACGGCCCGGTCCTCCGCTGGTTCCTCGCCTACAAACTGGTCTTGTTCTGCATCCCGGCGGCCGTCATCGTGCTGGGCGGCCTGGCCTGGCTCGGCTTCGACACCCTGTTCAGCCCGGTGCCCGCGGCGGCCGACGCCGTCGGTCGCGATTCCGAGACGATTCGCGAGGGGACGGTCTGGTCCGGGCTGTCCGAGACGTTCCCCGGCCTGGGCCGAGAGTTTATGCCGTCGCTGGACGAGGGCTCGTTCCTGCTCATGCCGACGACGATGCCGCATGCGTCGATCGGCGAAGCGCTCGACGTGCTGAAGATTCAGGGCCGGGCGCTCGCCGCCATCCCCGAGGTCGAGCTCGCCGTGGGCAAGATCGGCCGGGCCGAAAGCGCCCTCGATCCGGCCCCCGTCTCTATGATCGAGACGGTCATCAACTACAAGCCGGAATACAAGACCGATGCGGCCGGCCATGTCCTTCGATTCAAGTACGATCGCGAGGCCGGCGCGTTCGTTCGCGACGAGCAGGGCGAACTGATCGAGGACCGGCGGGGCCAGCCATACCGCAACTGGCGCGAACACATCCGCTCGCCCGACGACATCTGGGAGGAGATTCGTGAAGCAGTGAAAGTGCCGGGGACGACCGACGCCCCGAAGCTGCACCCGATCGAGACCCGTCTGGTCATGCTGCAGACCGGGATGCGGGCGCCGATCGGGGCCAAGATCAAGGGGCCCGACCCGGAGACCGTCGAGCGGGTCGGACTCCGCGTCGAGGAGCTTCTCCAGCAGGTGCCCGGCGTCCGCGCCGAGACCGTCACCGCCGACCGGGTCGTCGGCAAGCCGTACATCGAGATCGACGTCCAGCGCGATGAGATCGCCCGGCATAACATCAGTGTCCGGCAAATACAGGATGTCATCGAGATCGCCATCGGGGGCAGGGCGGTGACCACGACCGTCGAAGGCCGCGAGCGATATCCCGTCCGCGTTCGCTATCAGCGGGAGCTGCGCGACCAGATCGAGGAGCTCGCACAAATTCTGGTATCCGCCCCGGGCGGCGCCCAGGTCCCGCTCGGCCAGTTGACCGAGATCCGATACGTCCGGGGACCGCAGATGCTGAAGGGCGAGGACACCCACCTGGTCAGCTACGTGACGTTCGACCGCCAACCGGGATATGCCGAGGTGGATGTCGTCGAGTCCGCCCAGGCGTTCCTGGCAGAGAAGGAGGCGGCGGGCGAATTCGACCGGCTGGGGACCGACATCGAGTTCGCCGGCAACTACGAGCACCAGCTCCGCGCCCGGCAGCGGCTCCAGGTCGTGCTGCCGCTGTCGCTGTTCATCATCTTTGTCATCCTCTACCTCAAGTTCAAATCGGTCCCTCTGACCACCCTGGTCTTCAGCGGGATCATCGTCGCCTGGGCGGGCGGGTTCATCCTCATCTGGTGCTACAACCAGCCCTGGTTCCTCAACTTCGAGGTGTTCGGGACGAACATGCGCCACCTGTTCCAGATGCCGGACGGGTCCGGCGACCTCATCAACCTGAGCGTTGCTATCTGGGTCGGCTTCCTCGTCCTGTTCGGGATCGCCTCTGACGACGCGGTGGTCATGGTCACCTATCTGAACCAGGTCTTCCGCGACCGGAACCCCGAAACGGTCTCCGAGATGCGGGAGGCGGCAATGGACGGGGCACTCCGACGTGTCCGACCCTGCCTGATGACCTCCGCCACGACCATCCTTGCCCTCATCCCGGTGCTCACCGCGACCGGGCGCGGCTCGGACGTGATGATCCCGATGGCCCTGCCCATCGTCGGCGGCATCTTCGTCGTGCTCATATCCCTGTTCGTCGCACCCGTATTTTTCGCGATGATCCACGAGTTCAAGCATTACACCGGGATCAGCGACACCCCGCTCGGCCTGCTCCTGCTCGGCACCGGGATGCTCGCCGTCCTGCCCATCATGGCCTATTGCCGGATTCGCGAGACGTTGGAAACCGAGAGTACGCCGCCCGCCGATGAACCGGAAACGGCCGACGAAGAAGAGCCCGGGAATGAGGAAAAAGGGGAAGAGCAGGGCGATGAATGGGACGAGGCCGAGGATGAAGGGGACGAGGAGGACGACCACGAATAGGTCAGGATGCCGGCCGGAAGGGGCAGAACGAGGGCTTGGGCGGTTTTACCGAGCAACGGACCAGCGGCATCCGGTGCTTGCCCCGACGCCGTTCCGATGAAGGTTGCGATTCTGCTGGGCCAAGGCGTCAGCCCGGTCTCTCATCAACTGGCTCATTCCGTGGGGGATGGTTCGACTCGCCGCGCCTTGGCTCCGACTCCCGGCTCCGCTCTCTCCCGGTACCGGTTATATCCCCTACATACGCACGTCAGTGATCCCCGTGTTTCTCCCATCGGTCCAGCAGGTCCTGGAGCGTGGTGCGGCCGAGGGTATCTTCGATCGCCTCCTTCAGCTCGCCCCAGAACGGCCGCGTGGGACAATTGTCGTACAACGGGCAGCTCTCCGGGTCGTCGACACAATCGACCGGGGCGGCGGAGCCCTCGAACACGCGGTAGATGTCGGACAGGTGGATGCTCGAGGGCGGCTGGCCGAGGACATATCCGCCGCCCGGGCCACGCACCGACTTGACCAAGCCGGACGCCTTCAGCGGCGCCATAATCTGCTCGAGATATTTCTCGGACAGGTCCTGATTGGCGGCGAGTTCTCGTACCGGGACCGGGCCTTCACCGTAGGCGTCGGCCAGTTCGGCCATTGCCCGTGCACCGTATCGCGTCCGTGTCGATAATTTCATCGTCCCTCGTCTATTACTCCTACCTTATTACTCGGAGTATAGCCCGCCGAACGGCTTGTGTCAACCCGTCTCCTGGTTTTTCTGGATACAGTTTGCCGGTCGGAAATGCGGGCGCGAAAAAATGGGATTGGGGCTTGACACAGAACCGGTATAGTGGTACCATAATGCAGTAATAGCAGGAGGCGAACATGCAGACGATCCTGAAAGTATCGGACGCCGCCGCACTCGGAATCCACGCGGCCGCGTTCCTGGCGGCCAGCCGGGAACGGCGTGTGCCCGCGGCCGACATCGCAGCCGCACTGGATGCGTCGGTCAATCATCTGTCCAAGGTGATGCAGCGGCTCGGCCGGGCCGGGCTCGTCGAGGGCACGCGCGGGCCGTCCGGCGGATTCAACCTCACCGACGCCGGGCGAGAGGCCACCCTCCTCGATGTGTACCGGGCGATCGAGGGGCCGCTGGTGACGACCGACTGCCTGATGCACTCGCCGGTCTGCCGCGGTCGGCGCTGCATATTCGGCGGCCTGATCGCACGAATCAACGACGAGGTCAAGGAGCACCTCGCCGAAACTCGACTGACGGAACTGACCACCCTGTTCGGAGGCAAGACATGAAGCGAAAAATCGTGCACATCGACGAGAGCAAATGCGACGGCTGCGGGCAATGCATCACCGCCTGCCACGAGGGGGCGCTGAAACTGGTCGACGGCGTCGCCAAGCTGGTCAGCGACGTCTATTGCGACGGGCTGGGCGACTGCCTGGGCGAGTGCCCGCGCGGGGCCATCACCATCGAGGAGCGCGAGGCCGATCCATTCGACCAGGCGGCGGTCGAGCAACGTCTCGCGGAACAGCAGCAGCCGGCCGGCTGTCCGGGGATGGCGGCCAGGCAGTTCGCTCAGCCCGCCCACGAGCAGGGAAAAACGGAAAAGAAACGGCCGACCGGATGCCCCGGTGCAGCGGCAAGGCAGTTCGCCAACCGGGCCGCCCCGGAGCCGGAAAATGCAGGAGAACAGGGCCACCGTCCCTCGCAGCTCGGCCACTGGCCCATCCAGCTCAAGCTCGTGCCGCCCGCGGCTCCGTTCCTCAAGGGAGCCGACCTCGTCATCGCCGCCGACTGTACCGCCTACGCCCTGTCCGACATGCACGAGCGCTACCTGGCCGATCGGGCCGTGCTCATCGGCTGCCCCAAGCTCGACGACATCGCGTTCTATCGGGACAAGCTGGCCGCGATCTTCGCCGAGGCGGCTCCCCGGAGCATCACCGTGCTCAGGATGGAAGTCCCCTGCTGCGCCGCCATTGCACGGGCCGCCGTGGACGCCCGGGACAGTGCCGCCCCGGACATCCCCATCGAGGTCCACACGGTCACCGTCCGCGGCCAGGTCACCCGCGAGAGCGTACCTGCACCCTAATTGGACACGTCACAATCCGTCGCGATCCTCGGGGATCTCCGGATATCAGCTTGCGGGAGCGCCCTCTGCAGCTCAGCCACGCCCTGGGCGGTAACAGACGTTCTCCACAATGTCAGCTCCCGCAGCTCGGTCATGCCCTTGAGGTGCTCCAGTCCCGCGTCGGTGATCTTGACGCCCCCCAGACGCAGTATCCTCATCTCGGTCATGTCCTTCAGATGTTCCAGCCCGGCGTCGCTCACCAACCCGCGCCACAGGCCAAGCCAGCGGATGTGGGTCATGTCGCTCAGGTGGGCCAGGTCTTCGTCCTCTGTGTTGATCGGCATGAATACCCCGGGGATTTCGTGCGATTCGATCTCGGCCGCCAGCTCCGGCATCGTCACCCGCCCCGTTGGCTCGACATACCATAAATATCCCTCGGGGATAAAGATGGGCCATACAGCGGGCGTCGTTCCCGCATTTTCTATTCGTCTGTGTCGGCTGGCCTTTCCTTCGTGGTAGAATACCACATCCAGAGGGAGTTCGGAGTTGAACGGGCGGGCCTCGGCATCCGTGCCCGCCAGGGCACGGACAATGCTGCCCCGGGCGGCCCCTCTTCTCATCGAGGCCGCTTCATAAGACACGGAATATGCCGCAAAAAGGCAGAACAGACCCACACCCGCCGCTGCATAACCCAGTTTTCTACTGGATCGCCTGATGCGAAACCACAGGCCCGCCCCCAGGTGCCATAGCCCCGTAAAAGTCAAGCCGGTAAAAGCCGTTCCCATATACACATACCAGTACCATCTGCGATACTCCTGCGAATATCCCCTCGGGATGGCCCACCTCATCAGAAGCCAGGACAGGGCGGTCAATCCGGCGACTCCGTAAAACTGCCACGCCCGGTTCGGGTTTTTCCGATAATAGAGCAGGGCGACCTGTGAGGACAAACAGAACACGATCCCGTGCAGGTGGACTAGCGGTGCTAACAGTATCATTGGTAAAATCCTCCTGACAAGACCTTACTTCGGGCTGTCGCGCTCGTAGTATACCACGTCGTCCGACTCGCGGCGAACATTTTAGACCACCGACGGCCGCGGGCATCGTATGGCAGCGGGGCGCGGGTGTGCTATAATTGAGTTGTTATGGCGATAGCAAAGGCCCGGTATTTCGGATTCGTTCTCGCTCTGGCCGCCCTATGGGCCGGGAGGGCGCTCGCCGACGAGGCGATCGTCGTGCTCGACTTCGAGCGTCGAGCCGATGTCGGCAGCGTACGGTCCCGCCGAGGGATCGAGCGGTCGGACGAAATCTCCTCGCGCGGCCGCCACAGTCTCAAGGTGGACAATCGCGACTACCTGAACATCCGGACACCACGCCTGGGCCGTGGACGGGAAGACGACCTCCTGCGGATCGACCTGTTCAACGCCGCACCCCGCCCGGTCCGGGTCCGCGCCGAACTGTTCGACGCCGAATCGAGGCAGGGCTTCTGGTATCGCCACGTGCGGGAGTACACGCTCCGGCCCGGCTGGACCACCCTCTCGTTCCGCGTGTCTCGGCTGCACCGGGGTACCAAGGGCTCGCAGCGCATCCGGGATTCGTTCCTCGATCCGGAGTCAATCTCCCGGATCGACCTCGCGTTCCTCGACGCCGACGCACCCGGCCACGTGTACATCGACAACATCCGGTTCGAGCCCGACCGGCGGATGCCGGAGGTCGAAGGGCTGAGGGCGTTCGACTTCGGCCCGGAGAACCAGGCCCAACGCTACGAGTTCACCCGGAGCTCGCGCGAGCGGTACGACCCCGACCGCGGGTTCGGCTGGTCGAGCTCCGGATGGCCGGGCGCCGTGCGAGACTACATCCACCCCAACGACGTGCTGGGCGACTTCCGCGAGGCACGCGGCGAGACGTTCTCGGTGGACCTCCCGAACGGGGCCTACCAGGTCCGAGTCTTCTACGAAGACCACGGCTGGTGGATGAGCCAGTTCGTCGATTTCGAGTGGCGGACCATCAAAGCCAACGGAAAACTGGTCTATGAGGAGCGGCTCGACGAGCGGCAGGCGGCCGAACGGTTCTTCCGGTTCGCCGACGTCGAACCCTGCCCCGACACGGACGTGTACCGGACGTACATCCAGGAGGGGCGATACAAGCCGAAGGCGTTCGAGGTCGAGGTGACCGGCGGGCGGCTGGACCTGGCGTTCGACGCCGACCGCCCGATGGTCTGCCGAATCGCCGCCATCGTGCTGTGGCCGACCGAGTTCGACGAGGCGGGCCGGGAGTGGATGAGCACGCTCCACGACCGGATGCGGGCCGAGTTCGAGGCCGAGAACGTCTATGTCGATACCGCCGAAAGACGGTCCGCCCGCGACCTGCCGGACGCCGCCCGCCAGGCCGGGTTCGCCGTCTTCTCAAAAGGACGCACCGACCCGACCGGGCCGACCTATATCCCGGAGAAGGCCGAGGTGCTGGACGCCGTCCGGCTCGTTGTCTGCCCCGGCGAACAGGCCGGCCGCGGCGTCAGCGTCCACATCATCGAGGGCGGCGGGACGCTCGACCTGCACGCCGAGCTCGACGGGCCGGCCGTCTCCGTCCACCGCGTCCAGAACCGCCTGAGACGACACGGCGGCGGCTATACCATCGTGCCGGACATCATCCGGGGCGACGTCGCGGCGGACCTCGACGCCGGCCGAACCCGCCAGTTCTGGCTCGAGGTCCGGGCACCCGCCGAGGCCGAGCCGGCCGAATACAGGGGAACGTTGACCGTCCGCGTGGGCGACCGCGAGCGGACCCTGCCGCTGGTCGTCGAGGTCCTCCCCTTCGAACTCGCCGAGCCGGATTTCATCCACGGCTTTTTCGGCCTGATGCCCGACACGCACGGCCCGGACGACGCCCTGGAGCAGGTCATTCAATTGCTGGGCACCCACGGGATGACCGCGGTCGGCGGCGCGCCGCTCGCCCATATCGCCGTGGACGACGGCGAGTTGACCGTTGACTTCTCCGTGGCCGACCGTGTCGTCTCGCTCGCCAGGGCGGCCGGGCTGGACCGCGAGCTGCACACCTACGGCGGCGGCGGCTTTCGCGGCGACGTGAGATCGGCGGCCCGCGCCCTCGACCGCCCCTATTGGGAGGTGATGAAAGAGATCGGCGACACGGTCCGGGCACACGCCGAGGCCAACGACTGGCCGCCCGTCAGCTACGCCTCGGTGGACGAGCCGCACTGGTCCGACGAGGCCGTCGGCGAGGCCGCCGACCGGGTCAGAAACCTGAACGAGGCACTCCCCTGGGTCATCACCACCGGCTTCTGGTCGCCCCGGCCCGAGAACCGGGTCCATCGCCGGTTGCTCGACGAGCTGGACCGCACGATGATGGGCCGGATTTCGCGGGATACCGTCGCCTACCTGAAGGAACAGGGCAAGGGCATCGGTTACTACGGCGGCCACTCCCGCCACCGGTTCGGCTATCGGATGTGGGCGGCCCGGTCCGAGGGCTTCACCGCCTATTACGGCTGGCACCTTTACATCCGCTACGGCGACCTGTATTATGACCTCGACGGTCGCGAGCCGGTCGTCAGCATGGTCTATTACACGCCCACCGAGGTCCGCCCCGCTCTGCGGCTCAAGGCGGCACGGGCCGGCGTCAACGACTTCCGATACCTGCAGACCCTCGCCCAGGCCCTCGACCGGGCGGAGCCCGGCCCCGCCGCCGACGCGGCACGCCGAGTGCTCGAAAAGGCCGAGCGAGAGGCCGACCTGTACGGGTCCGACCGGGTCGACCGGCCCGATGATCTCCGGCACGAGGTCATCGAAGCGATCCGGACGCTGACACAGAATTGACCGACGTGAACACGCGAACGCCCGCCGAACCCGAGACAACGGAAGGAGGAGCACGATGGCTTCGATCCTGGTCTTGTATCACTCGCAGGAGCACGGGAACACCGAAATGATGGCCCGGGCCGTCGCCGAGGGCGCACGGACCGCCGGGGCCGAGGCCGCCCTGGTCAACACGAACGACACCCGGCTCGACATCGCCGACTACTGCGGGTATGACGCCGTCGCCGTCGGCACGCCCGACTACTTCAGCTACGTCGCCGGCGGGCTGAAGGTGTTCATCGACGACTGGCTCATCGCGAAACGCGAGACGGACCCCGACGGGCTCGAAGACAAGCCCTACGCACTCTTCTTCTCGCACGGCGGGGGCGGACGCGCCCGCGGGCCGTTCGAGGACCTGTTCGAGCGGCTCGGCACCAAGGTCGGCGACACCGTCGAGTCGAAACGGGCCCCGACCGAGCCGGTCCTGGCCCAATGCCGCGAACTCGGCGCCCAGCTCGCCCGGGCCTGCGGCTGAACCGCCCGACAACCGCCCACCCGCGGAAACCACGCCCCCTGGCGGTCAATGCGCTTGCATTTCACGGCCTGCACAGTTATAAAAGACTGTCCGGTGTTTATTGCAGGGAGATTCAATGCCCGACCCGTTTGACGTTTACCTCGGCGCCATCGCAAAGGCCCTCCGCCGGGGCGACGATACCGAACACACACACCGTCCCGCGCTCAAGGTGCTGCTCGAATCGCTCAAAACTGCCATCCCCGCGACCAACGAGCCAAAGCAGATCGATTGCGGCGCCCCCGACTTCAACGTCTCATCCGGATCCCCCCGAGGACGGCTCACAATCGGCTATGTCGAGACGAAGGATGTCGATACCCCGCTCGCAAAGGCACAGAAGACAGAGCAACTCAAGCGATACCGGGAGGCGCTCCCGAACCTGATCCTCACCGACTACCTGGAGTTCCGGTGGTACGTTGACGGGGACCTCCGCGACACCCACCGATTGGGCACGGTGGGAGCCGACGGGAAGATCGTCGCCGACCCGGCCGGTCTCGATGCCACCCGCGCCCTGCTGGAGGGCTTCCTCGCCCACCAGCCGGAGCCGATCCGCAAGCCCAAAGAACTGGCCCAACGGATGGCCCGGCTCGCCCACATGGTCCGCAACATTATTCTGACCGCACTCCACAAGGACGAGGCCTCCCGCGCCCTGCTCGACCTGCGGCACGCGTTCGCCGAGATACTCATCCCCGACCTCGACAAGCCATCCAAGGCGGGCGAGTTCGCCGACATGTACGCCCAGACAATCGCCTACGGCCTGTTCGCCGCCAGCTGCAATCACACCGGCGAGCTCGGCTCGTTCAGGCGGCTCGGCGCGGCCGCCGAAATCCCCAAGACGAACCCGTTCCTGCGCACCCTGTTCAACACCATCACCGGCCCGGACCTCGACGACGAACCGTATGTCGGCTTCGTCGACGACCTGGTTCAACTGCTCGCCTACACCGACATGGACGCCGTGCTCAAGGAGTTCGGCCACCGGACCAAGCGCCGCGATCCGGTCGTCCATTTCTACGAGACGTTCCTCGCCGCCTACGACCGCAAGCTCCGCAAGTCGCGCGGGGTGTACTACACCCCCGAGCCGGTCGTTGACTACATCGTCCGGGCCGTCGACCACATCCTGAAGGACCGGTTCCAACTGGCGGGCGGCCTCGCCGACACCGGACAGATCACCTACCCCAAGACCGGCGAGGGCGAGTTGACCACCCCCAGCGGGAAAGGCCCGCGCGTCCTGATCCTCGACCCCGCCTGCGGGACCGGCACGTTCCTCTACGCGGTCGTGGACCACATCCGCGACAAATTCAAGGCGCAGAATGACGCCGGAAAATGGTCCGGCTACGTCCGGAAACACCTGCTCCCACGCCTGTTCGGGTTCGAACTGCTGATGGCCCCCTACGCCGTCGCCCACCTCAAACTCGGCATGCAGCTCGCGGCCCAGGACCTCCCGCCGACCCAGCGCGTGGAGTGGGCCTACGATTTCGAGGGCAGCGAGCGCCTGAACGTGTTCCTGACGAACACCCTGGAGGAGGCCGAGCAGAAGGCGGAGGGCCTGTTCGGGCCGCTGCGCGTCATCAGCCAGGAGGCGAACGCCGCCAACCGCATCAAGCGCGACCTCCCCATCATGGTCGTCATGGGAAACCCGCCCTATTCCGGCCACTCGGCAAACAAGGGCAAATGGATCAAGAAGCAGATCGACGCCTACAAACAGGTCGACGGCGCCCCGCTCGGCGAGCGGAACCCGAAATGGCTGAACGACGATTACGTCAAGTTCATTCGCTTCGGCCAGTGGCGGATCGAGCAGACCGGCCAGGGCGTGCTCGCGTTCATCACCAACCACGCCTACCTCGATAACCCGACGTTCCGCGGGATGCGCCAGTCGTTGATGCAGACGTTCGATGAAATTCGTATAATGGATTTACATGGGAACAGCAAGAAAAAGGAACGCTGTCCCGACGGCTCCAAGGATGAAAACGTATTCGACATCCAGCAGGGTGTCGCCATCTGCCTGATGATCAAACTGCCCGACGAAGGAGAAAAGACCGATGACTAAGGCCGAACTGCTCCGCCGCGCGAAACAACGGCTTGATGGCCTGTCGGAGCGGCACCTTGCCGCCGCCGAGGACTTCCTCGCCTACCTTCAGGAACGCGAAGAGGCCGAGGCGACCGAGGAACTGCTCCGTATGCCCGGGATTATGGACGAGCTCAGGAAAGCCGAAGAAGACATCGCCGCCGGCCGAACCGTCGCCGCCGAAGACCTCAAGCGGAACGAATGACCATGTACGAGGTTCGCCTCGCACGCGACGAGGTCCTGTCGGCATGAAGCAAGGAGAGGAAGACTTGGCCCGGAGGCCGCCAGATCGGGAGGATCGAGCACACCCCGTCGAGCAGGGCCGGGCATTCTCCGGTGAGGAAGGGCAGGCACTCCCCGGTGAGCAGGGGCGGGCATTCTCCGGTGAGGAAGGGCGGGCACTCTCCGGTGAGGAAGGGCGGGCACTCTCCGGTGAGGAAGGGCGGGCACTCTCCGGTGAGGAAGGGCAGGCACTCCCCGGTGAGGAAGGGCAGGCAGTCCCCGATGAGGAAGGGCAGGCACTCCCCGGTGAGCAGGGGCGCGCAGTCCCCGATGAGGAGAGGCGCGCAATCTCCGGTTCGGTGGGGCAGGCATTCCTGCCTGCCAAGCACGGCGCTCGTCTCTCGATCACACGTCGCAAACTGCCACACTGGCGCGTGCCCGGCAGCATCTACTTCGTCACTTTCCGACTGAAGACAGGCCGTCTTACCATGCCCGAGCGCCTTCTGGTCCTCGATCACGTTCGGTCTGGGCATGGCGCATTCTATTCCCTCGTCGCCGGGGTCGTCATGCCCAGTCACGCACACATTATTCTGAGGCCGCACAAGGGCATGACCCTGCAGCGAATTCTGAAGGGGATCAAGGGGGTGTCGGCTCGACGCATCAATCGCCGCCGGAACCGGCGCGGCGCCCTGTGGCTGGATGAATCCTGGGACCGGATCGTCCGGAACCATGATGAGCTTCTGGAGAAGATCAATTATGTACTCGACAATCCCGTCAAGGCCAGCTTGGTCAATGACCGGCGGGAGTATCCGGCTTCCTGGTGGAGTGGGTGCACGACGGTCGAGGATGAATGACAGAATGTCGGCACAACGCCGCGGTTCCGGCAGGCAGGAATGCCTGCCCCCACCGGGTTTTGACAGAGGTGCCTGATGCCGGTGGGGCGGACATTCGTGTCCGCCATCCGCAAGAGTCGGCTGGCAGGAATGCCTGCCCCCACCGGGTTTTGACAGAGGTGCCTGATGACAGTGGGGCGGACATTCGTGTCCGCCATCCGCAAGAGTCGGCAGGCAGAAATGCCTGCCCCCACCGGGTTTTGACAGAGGTGCCTGATGCCGGTGGGGCGGACATTCGTGTCCGCCATCCGCAAGGGTCGGCAGGCAGGAATGCCTGCCCCACCGGGTTTTGACAGAGGTGCCTGATGACGGTGGGGCGGACATTCGTGTCCGCCATCCGCAAGGGTCGGCAGGCAGAAATGCCTGCCCCACCGCAACAAACAATGAGGTCCATCGATGACCGCCGATGTCTATCACGCCGACCTGTGGGGCCTGCGCAAGCACAAGTACGACCGGCTCCATAAACTCGACATGGACAGTACCGACTGGGAGCCAATTGACCCGCAGACTCCGTACTACCTGTTCAAGCCGTTTGATGTCGAGTTCCAAAAGGCCTACGACCGCGGGTGGCAAGTGACAGACATCTTCCCCGTCAAC
>PUPC01000098.1 GCA_003553185.1 Planctomycetota bacterium
AACCTGCTCGGCCAGGGCACGGTCCGCGAGCAGGTCGCCGAGTCGGGATACGTCACCCATTTTATGGGGCTCGACTGGCACGTGTACAACGCCGGCTACATCGACGGGGCGGGCCAGTTCCAGCGGTTCATCCCCGACGACCGGGTGGTCATCCTCCCCCACGAGAACGTGTTCGGCCGGCTCCAGCTCGGCAGCCAGATGATCCCCGCGGGCGGCGGCTCCCAGGATTTGGCCAAGGTCTATGGCGGGTTCAGCTACGCCGTCGTCGAGACCAACCCGCCGGGCGTCAACCTGTACGTGGGCAAGAACTTCCTGCCCGTGCTCGCGATGCCCGACGCCGTGGTCTACGCCGACGTCATCCCGTAACGGGCGGCCGGTGCCACCGACGCAGGAAGCAATGGCAAACCTCGAGGGCCGCCGCAGGGCGGCCCCACTCGAACTCCAGGAGGAAGACAGATGGGAACCATTGAAGCTGTGGCCGCGGTGAGCGGCCTGTTGAACGCGCTGGGGGCGGTCGCCGGTCTGTTCGGCTGGCGGCGCCATCGCGAGCTGCACGACCGGGCGGACGAGATCGAGCGAGCGGGCGAGTCGGTCATCCAGGGCGTCGAGGCCTGCGAGCAGATTCTCGGCTCCGACGAGGCGAAGCAGGTCAAGCGGTCGGTCCAGACCGTCGCGACTGCCGCCGGGGCCGAGCCGTTCCTCCGACGCTGGCTGACCGACCTCGGGCTCTCCGGGGACGCCCCCGAGTAGGCGGGCGTCCCGGCGGAACCTCCGCTGGCGGATACCGGCTGCACGAACCCCTCTCCCCCCGAACGCTGTCATCGACAGGACAACCGATGGACCCCGACATCCACGAACAGTTCCGCATCCTGCGGCAGGACAACCAGACGCTGCGGGGCGAGGTGCGGGCCGACATCCACCGGCTGCACGAGAAGCTCGACGAGCACCTGGCCGCGATCTCCGACCGCTGCGCCCGACGCGGCGAAGAACTCGCCGTGCTCCGCAACCGGGAGCGCGAGCGAGACCGCCGGGTCGACCGCCGCATCGCCCTCGGCCTGCTCGTCGTCGCCGCCCTGTCCGTCGCACTCAAGCTCATCCTGTAAAGGACACGTGATGACACAGCACCAGCCCGAACGACGCGACCAGACCGCCGACGGCCGGAAGGACCGGCTGCGGTGGGCCTGGCGGACGAAACGCCTGCTCATCGACGAGCACAACGAGACCCTGTCCGCCCTCGATGCCGACGAACGGGAGGGCTACCGGCGCGATTGGATGCGGCGCGACCGCGAGAACTACGCCGAGATCAACGCTCTTCTCGACGCGACGTACCGGGCGGAGCGGACGACCGCGCCCGGCGAGCCGCTCCCGTGGATGCCGGAGAAGCTCGCAGCAGAAGAAGACGGTTCGATGGACGCCGAGCTGCTCGCCCGGCCGCGGCTGCAGCGACCGGAGATCGATCCGGCCGGCTTCGACGACCCGCTGGAGGACTTCACCGCCTACACCAAAGTCGATCCCGACGGGGCGGTGACCCGGACCGAGAACGCCGTCAGCTTCGAGGACCTGGAGACCCGGGATTCAACGACGTATGTCTATGACGACAAGGGCGAGGGCTTTTTCGGGAGCGAGTTCGAGCACCTGTTCGACTTCAAACTCACCGGCTTCGACTGGGGGGTTGGACACGCCGCTCACCTGTGGACGTGGATGGTCACCAATGACGTTGCCGACGGCTCTGCGTTGGGAGGCGAAGAGGGGATCGGGCTGTACCGCTGGGACTACCGGTGGAGAATCGCCCACCTCAAAACGGGAGCCGCCGACGGGTCGGATGCGCTGTGGGCGCTGGACACTCGTTATTACGTGACGGTGTGCCGCGACGGGAACACGGCCATCGCCTACGCCTACAGCGATTCCGGGCGGACGGACCTGATCGATTCGGTCAGCGTCACGGTCGACGGCTCGGACGCCTATCGCTACCTCTTCGCCCTGAACACGTTGGACGACGGCCACAGCGACCGGAAGGCGTCGGGCGACGTGCGGCACCTCGATATTCAAGCGGCCGAGCCGCGAGGCCGCCCGGCGGGGCTGATCGGCCCGCTCGCCGGGCGAGGCCAGGCCGGCCCGGCCGTCGCAAGATAAGGAGGACACGAATGCTCGGAAAAACCGGCTCAGAGGTCATCTGGTACGCCCATTTCACCGCCGACGGCGAGGGAGAGCCGGGCCTGTCGCCGACGATCACCGTCTATAAGGACGACGACCCGACGCCGGAGGTGGACGCGGCGGCGATGTCCGAACTCGGCGACGGGCTCTATTACCACAAACAGACGCCGGCCGATGGGGGCGTCCGCGTCGCCATCGCCAAGACCGCGAGCACCGACGTGGACCAGCGGCACATCCCGGCGCTGATGCTGATCGGGAAGGCGGGCGTCGACAACCTCGACACCACGATCAGCAGCCGGGCGACGACCGCCGAGCTGGAGGACATCAAGGGCGGGAACTGGTCGCCCCAGTCCGACACGCTCGAGGGCATCCGCGAGGCCGTCGCAAACGTGCCCGTTCAACGGCGCACCCAGGAAATCTGAACGACAGACGAGGAGGCCACGATGGCACTTCCACGCGGCAGGGCCCAGGTGAACAGCGACGTCCGGCTCGGCATCCTGTTCCGATGGGACGACGCACCGACCGACCCGCACGAGGTGCGGCAGGCCGAGATCATCGACACCGACGGCCAGACCGTGCTCGACACCATCACCGACATCGAGCACGAGCCGGGGACCGGCGAATACTACGTCGTGGTCGCCGGCGCACACCTCGATGACCCCGGGCGATACATCGACCGGTGGGCCTACACCTGGGCCGACGGCGAGAGCGAGCAGACCGCCGCCCAGGACTTCTACGTGCAGGAGACCGCCGCCCCCGCCCACTACGGACCCGACCTCCAGGTCGGCGTCGGCTACCTCAAGGGGTTCCCCGAGCTGGCGGCCGACGCCCAGGACGGGATCATCCAGGGCGACCTCGACCGGGCGATGAGCACGGCCGACGCCATCGTCGCCTCGATGTTCGCCGACGCCTACGACATCGACGGCTGGATCGAGGCGGCCCCGCCGCTCGTCGCCATCCTGTGGGAGATGCTCGCCGCCGCCAAGGCGATCGAGTTCCGCGACCTCCGGCTCGGCCTGCCCGCCGACGAACACACCTCCGCCGCCGCACCCATCCTGCGGACCGCTCGCGAACTAACCGAACGCATCCTGCACGGCCGGCCCGAACGCCTGCACCTGCGCCGGCCCGACGGGACTCTCATCCGGCCCCGCCGGAACCGGTCGCCCGCCGTCCCCCGCGCCGCCCGGCCGCCGAAGACCAACAAGGAATAGGACTGATTGGACCTATAACACGCATAAGACCGACCAGGGAGAGACAGCGATGAGCGATGTAATCGAATTCGGCGGCGTGCGGATCGGCGACCGAGGCCGGCTGCTCGTGCCCGGGGCCGAAGCCCTGGGCGGCGAGCCCGTGCCCATGCTCCGGTCCACGTTCGCCGACGTGGACGACCGCTCGCGGAACTGGGTCTATCGAATCCGGGCGGCCGTGGTCCTCGTCCGGACGGCCGACTGGAGGCTGATGCGGGCCATCGGCGGGCTGCGCTCGGCACTCGGCGGGACGAAGGCCGACCTGGTCTGGAAGACCGGATCGGTCGTCCGCATCACCTGGCCCGACGCCCGGCTCGACGCCATCCGCCCGTCCCTGCCCGACGACCGCCGGTCCGCCGGATTCGACGCCAACCTCGTCCTCGAATTCACCTCCGCCGCCGACCCGGAATAACTCCA
>PUPC01000259.1 GCA_003553185.1 Planctomycetota bacterium
CGAGATGCAGGCGGCGACCGACGTGCCCGTGCTCCACATGATCGAACTCTGCGCCGGATGGACGGGCGAACGGTTCAGCCGCGGCACGGCCCTGGGCCTGCTCGCCACTACGGGGACCGTGCAAACCGGCCTGTACCAGGACGCCCTGCGCCGGCATGGCCTGGCGACGGCCGTTCCCGACCCGCCGGAACAGGAGCGCCTGATGGAGGCGATCTTCGGCCCGACGGGCATCAAGCTCGGCCGGATCGACGAGAACGGCCCGACCGTGACCGCGCTCGGACGCGAGCTCGTGCAGCGCGGAGCCGCGGCGGTCATCGCCGGCTGCACCGAGGTCGGACTGGCACTGACCGACACGACCTACCAGACAATCGACCCGCTGCGCATCCTCGCCGAGGAGATCGTGCGTCGGGTGAAAGGAGGACAATAGCAGGTGTCATTGAAGTGGCCGCACGCAAAATGGAAACGGATGCTCATCCTGACAGAGGGGCGGACCGACCCCTACTCCGCCAAGGCGGCGGTCGGACTGATTCGCTATCGGGGCGAGGATGTCGTCGGCCTGCTGGACTCGACCTGCGCAGGGCACGACACCGGGGAGCTGCTCGGAGTGGGCCGGGGCCTGCCCATCGTATCCAGCGTGGCCGAGGCGGCACGGATGGAGCCGGAGACGTTCGTCATCGGGATCGCGCCGCGCGGCGGGGCCTTCCCCCCGGAGTGGCGTCGCCACGTGCTCGATGCCCTGGCCGCAGGGCTCAACGTGGTCAGCGGGCTGCACGAGTTCCTCGGCGAGGACCCCGAGCTCGCCGCCGCAGCCGACCGGCACGGCTGCGCCATCCACGACGTCCGCCGCCCGCCCGAGGGAATGCCCATCGGCACGAACCAGGCCGCCGGCCTGCCGACCCCGCGGGTGCTCACCGTGGGTACCGATTGCAACATCGGCAAGAAGCACACCTCGCTGGAGCTGACCGCCGAGTTGGTCCGGCGCGGCCGCGACGCCGATTTCGTGGCGACGGGGCAGACGGGGATCATGATCTCGGGCCGGGGCGTACCCGTCGACCACGTGCTGTCCGACTTCGTCGCCGGCTGCATCGAGCAGGAACTGGTCGAGCGCGAGCCGCACGAGGTGTTCATCGTCGAGGGCCAGGGGGCGTTGACCCATCCCGGCTTCTCGGCCGTCACTCTCGGCCTGCTGCACGGGACGGCCCCGGACGCCCTCATCCTGTGCCACAACCCGGCGCGGACACACCATCGCGGCGGCGGGGAAATCCCGCCCCTGACCGCGCTCATCCCGCTGTTCGAGGAGCTCTGCCGATATCTGCATCCCGCCCGAGTCATCGGCATATCGCTCAACTGCGGCGAGCTCGACGAGGCCGCGTCCCGGGCCGCCGCCGAAGCCGTCGCCAACGAGACCGGCCTGCCCGTGACCGACCCGGTCAAGTTCGGAGCCGACGTACTCGCCGACGCCGTGGAGGAGACACTATGAAGCTGACCTGGAGGCGGCTCGACCTGCCGCTCGCCCGCCCGTTCACCATCAGCCGGGCAACCATCGACATGAACCAAAACGTGCTCGTGGAGATCGAGGCCGACGGAGTCGTGGGCCGAGGCGAGGCCGAGCCGACCGACTTCTACGACGAGACGGCCGACAGCGCCGTCGCCGCCCTGGAGGAGTTCGATCCGGCACCGCTCGCCGGGATCGAGACCGATACGCCCGTCGAGGAAATCGTGGACGAATGCGCCGACCGGCTGGCCGGGGCGCCGTCGGTCCTCGCCGCACTCGACGCCGCCCTGTGGGATGTCCGGGGCAAGCAGTCGGGCGAGCCGGTCTGGCGCCTGCTCGGAGCCCCCGGCGCCTGCCGGGTGCCGACCTCGTACACCATCGGGATCGCCGAGCCGGACGCGATGGCCGAGATCGCCGCCCAGGTCGCCGACCGGTACCGAATCCTCAAGATAAAGGTCGGGGGCGAGCGGGACCTCGAGTGTCTGGAGGCGATCCGAAAGGCGACCGACTTGCCCATCCGGGTGGACGCAAACGCGGCGTGGACCGGCGAGGAGGCAGTCCGGAACATCGAGGCGATGGCCCCGTTCGCCATCGAACTCGTCGAACAGCCCTGCGCACGGGAAGACCTCGACGGGCTTCGCCGGGCACGGGAGGCCTCACCGATCCCGGTCATCGCCGACGAAAGCTGCCATACCGCAGACGACGTGGACCGGCTGGCCGGGGTCGTGGACGGCGTCAACATCAAGCTGGTGAAGAGCGGCGGGCTGTGCGAAGCCGTGCGGATCGTGCAGCGAGCCCGGGAGCTCGGCCTGATGCTGATGGTCGGGTGCATGACCTCGAGCTCGCTGGCGATCACCACCGCCGCCCACATCGCCGGATGGATGGACTTCATCGACCTCGACGGCAACCTCCTGCTGGCCGAGGACCCGTTCGCGGGGGCGACCGTCGAGGAGGGGACGCTCCGGATTCCCAACGCACCGGGGCTGGGCGTGACCGGCTGACCGGGCGACCGAATCGGCAGAAAAACTGACGGAGGTGAACAGCCAATGCGAGCGGTGATCATACAAGGCCCCCGGAAGGTCCAACTGGCGGAGATGACCCGGCCGGTGCCGAAGGAAGGGCAGGTCCTGGTGCGGGTCCGCGTTTGCGGCGTGTGCGGGACGGACGTACACATTTACAAGGGCGAGTACCTGGGCGACTACCCCGTCATCCCCGGCCACGAGTTCGCCGGCGAGGTGGTCGAGGTCGGCCCGGGGGTCAAAGGATTCGAGCGGCACGACCGGGTGGCCGTCGAGCCGAACATCAGTTGCGGGAGCTGCCGATTCTGCCGCCTGGACGAACCGAACTTCTGCGAGAACTGGCGCGCGATCGGAGTCACCAAGCCCGGAGCGATGGCCGAATACGTCGTGGTGCCCGCCTCGGCCGCGTTCGCCATCGGCGACCTGAGCTACGAGGAGGCGGCGTTTATGGAGCCGCTCTCCTGCGTGCTGCACGGGATGGAGAAGCTGGACGTTCGCTCCGGCGAGAGCGTGCTGGTGATCGGGGCCGGGCCGGTCGGCCTGCTCATCGGCCAGGTGGCCCGGGCGAGCGGGGCGGCAAGGGTCGTGTTCGCTGACCGGGTCGCGTCGCGGCTCGAACGGGCCGCCGAGTTGGTCGCCGACCGCGTCGCGGACACCTCCGAGAGCTGGCAGCCAGCCGAGACCCCCGGCGGATACGACGCCGTCATCGAGGCGGCCGGTGCGCCGCCGGTGTTCGAGCGGAGCATCGACCTGGTCCGGCACGGCGGACGCATCCTCGTCTTCGGAGTCGCCCCGCGCGATGCGGCGGCCCGCGTCCGGACGTTCGATCTCTTCCGCAAGGGCCTGAGCGTCCTGTCGAGCTACACGTCGGTCAGGAACTCGGAGCAGGCGCTCGAACTGCTGCGGAACGGCCGGGTACGGGTCGACCGGCTGGTCACGCACCGGCTGCCGCTCGACGGGTTCGAGGAGGCGATGGAGCTGCTGGCCGATCCCGAGGGGACGATGAAGGTCCAGATTCTGCCCGGCGAGTGACCGGCCGGGCGTCACCGGATGAGGAAGGCATAGACGCGGCTCTCGTCGGCGCCCCACGTGTCGTCGAGGGTGAATCGGACGCCGGTCAATTCGGCATCGACGGGGTATCGGACGTGCCGCTGGTGGTTCGCCTCCTGGTGGATGATCCGCCGCCAGTCGTGCTCGATCCGCCCGTCGATCCGGAAGGCACGCGGCATCGCGTCGGGCAGGGAGGTCCGTTGATCGTCGGCCTGGTGATAGCTCATCGTGACGTTCTGATCGAGCCCG
>PUPC01000172.1 GCA_003553185.1 Planctomycetota bacterium
CGAGCGAGAACCGCGCGAATTCAATTCCGAACTCCCTCTGGAGGTGTGGATCCTCCACCTGGCCGAGGATTGGTCACCCAGGGAAGCCGAGTATGGATATCCCAAAGAACCAGAAAAACTTGGGACGACCCCGGCGGCGGAACCGCTCGCCATCCCCGGCGGTGCCTTGTGGTGGGTCCGCCCCGGGCACGATATGGACATGCAGGCGCTGGCGGCCGAGATCGAAGCGAAGGGTATCCCCGGTGTAGAGCTGCCCCGCCGCACGACGGACCGGGACCTGGCCCATTTCAGCGGCCTCACCGAGATACGGTGGCTTGTTCTGTCCGGTACACAAGTCACGGACGAGGGGTTGGAGCACCTCAGCGGAATGGCTCAGATGCAGATGCTTCAGCTGAACAGCACACAGGTCACGGACGTTGGGCTGGAGCACCTCCGCAGCATGACTCAGTTGCGGCTGCTTGACTTGGGTGGCACGCAGGTCACGGACGCCGGGCTGGAACACCTCCGCGGCATGACCCAGATTAGGCAGCTTTGGCTATTCAGCATAGAGGTCACGGACGCGGGGTTAGAGCACCTCCGCCGAATGACCCAGATGCGGCTGCTCGTCCTGAGGGACAGACCGGTCACGGACGCCGGGCTGAAGCACCTCCGTGGCATGACCCAGTTACGCGAGCTTTGGCTACCCGGCACACAGATCACGGATACGGGGTTGGAATATCTCCGCGGCATGACCCAGATGCGGTGGCTTATGCTAAATGAGACATCGATCACGGACGCCGGGCTGAAGCACTTCCGCGGCATGACTCAGATGAGGCGGCTTGTCTTGAGTGGCACACAGGTCGCGGACGCCGGGCTGGAGCACCTCCGCGGCATGACCCAGTTGCGGTGGCTTTTGTTGAATGAGACACAGGTCACGGACGCGGGGTTTGAGTACCTCCGCGGATTGACCCAAATGCAGATGCTTCAATTGAACAACACACAGGTCACGGATGCGGGACTGGAGCATCTCCGCGGCATGACCCAGATGCAGGTGCTTCAACTGATGGGCACGCAGGTCACCGACGCCGGGCTGGAGCATCTCCGCGGCATGCCCCGGCTGTGGTGGCTTTTGTTGAATGAGACACAGGTCACGGACGAGGGCGTGGCCGAGCTGCAGAAGGCGCTGCCGCGACTAAGAATCCGGAGGTAACGCTCGCCCAAACGTTACACAGACAGATGGAGGAGGATGCGATGGGTTATGCACGGACGGTTGGTCGGATTCTGATGGTGTGTCTGGCGGCGCTGGCGGTCGGCGGGTGTGGGACCGGCAAGGACGAGGTCCAACCTCCTCGTGAAATCGATGAGCCGGCGGTCGAGGAACCGGCCGCCCATCCCCGCACGTTCAATTCCGAACTACCCTTGACGGTGTTCGTCCAGCACGTAGACGAGGATGGCCTTCCCCAAAAAGCACCTGAAGAACTTGGGACGACCCCGGCGGCAGAGCCGCTCATCATCCCCGCCGGTGTCGAGTGGTACGTCCGCCGCCGCGACGATGTGGCAATGCAGGCGCTGGCGGCCGAGATGAATGCGAAAGGTATCCCCGGCGTAATGCTGTCACCCGACACGAAGGACCGGGACCTGACCCATTTCAGCGGGTTGACCGAGATGCGAAAACTTTGTCTGGCTTTCACGCAGATCACCGACGCCGGACTGGAGCACCTACGCGGCATGACCAAGTTGCGGATACTTTGGCTGCCTCCACGGGTCACCGACGCCGGACTGGAGCACCTCCGGGGCATGACTGAGATGCAGTGGCTGGGGCTTCCCGGCCGGGTTACCGACGCCGGGATGGTGCATCTCCGGGGCATGACCGAGATGCGACGGTTAGTTCTTCCCTACCAGGTCACCGACGCCGGATTGGAGCACCTCCGAGACATGACCCAGATGCGGCACCTTTGCTTAGGGAGCATGCAGATCACCGACGCCGGGCTGGTGCATCTCCGCGGCCTGATCCAGATACAGTGGCTTGACCTGTCCGAAACACAGGTCACTGACGCCGGGCTGGAGCACCTCCGAAGCATGACCCAGATGCGGACGCTTGTGCTGGATGGAACGCAGGTCACCGACGCCGGGCTGGAGCACCTCCGGGGCCTGACCGAGTTGCGGACGCTTGACTTGAGAAATACGGAGGTCACTGACGCCGGGCTGGTGCATCTCCGGGGCATGACCGAGATGCGATGGTTAGCTCTTCCCTACCAAGTCACCGACGCCGGATTGGAGTACCTCCGAGGCATGACCGAAATGCGGACGCTTGTGCTGGATGGAACGCAGATCACCGACGCGGGGCTGAAACATCTCCGGGGCATGACTGAAATGCTGGGGCTTACCCTGTCGGGCACGCAAGTCACCGACGCCGGGCTGGAGCACCTCCGGGGAATGACCGGGATGCGGACGCTTAACCTTAGAGGTACGCAGGTCACCGACGCGGGGCTGCAGCATCTCCGGGGCATGACCGAGATGCGGGTGCTTTACCTGGAAGGCATGCAGATCACCGACGACGGCCTGGAGCATCTCCGGGACATAATCCAGATGCGGGAGCTTTCGCTGGAAGGCACCCAGGTCACGGACGCCGGGCTGGTGCGCCTTCAGGGCATGACCGAGATGCGGCGGCTTATCCTGACTGGAACGCAGGTCACCGACGCTGGGCTGGAACACCTCCGCGGCATGACCGGGATGCGGACACTTGACTTACGGGATACTCAGGTTACCGATGAAGGTGTGGCCGAGCTGGAGAAAGCGCTGCCGCAACTACGTATCCTGAGGTAACGCCCGGCCAAACGTTGCACATGCAGAAAGAGGAGGATGCGATGGGTTATGCACGGACAGCCGGTCGGATTCTGATGGTGTGTCTGGCGGCGCTGGCGGTCGGCGGGTGTGGCAACGGCAAGGACGAGGTCCAACCTCCTCGTGAAATCGATGAGCCGGCGGTCGAGGAACCGGCCGCCCATCCCCGCACGTTCAACTCCGAACTGCCTCTGACGGTATCCGTCCAGCATATAGATGAAGATGGGGCACCAGCAAAAGACGAGGATGGCCACTACAAACAACCGGACGAACTGGGGACAACTCCCGCCCGGGAACCGATCACCGTTCCCGACGGTGTTTTGTGGTGGGTTACGCCGAGAGGGGACGTGTCGATATCGGAGCTCGCGGACGAGATCGAGGCGAAGGAAATCCCCGGTGTGGTACTGCCACACGATACGACGGACCGCGACCTCGAGCGCCTCCGCGGGATGACCCACATACGGGGGCTTGGGCTGTCCGGCACACAAGTCACAGACGATGGGTTGGAACACCTCCGGGACATGACCGAGTTACAGCGGCTTTGGCTGGATAACACCCAGGTCACGGACGCCGGGCTGGAGCACCTTCGCGGTATGACCGAGATGCGGATTCTTGTGTTGAACGGCACGGCGGTTACCAGCGAAGGGCTGAAACACCTCCGGGGCCTGAACCAGATGCGAGCGCTTTTCCTGGATGGCACACAGGTTGCCGGCACCGGGCTGGAGCATCTGCGGGGTATGACCGAGATGCGGGAGCTTGGGCTGAGCGGGACGCAGGTCACCGACGCCGGGCTGAAACACCTACGGGACATGACCGAGATGCGGCGGCTTTGGTTGATGCGGACGCAGGTTACCGGCGCCGGGCTGGAGTATCTCCGGGGCATGACCGAGATGCGGGAGCTTGGGCTGAGCGAGACGCAGGTCACGGACGCCGGGCTGGAGCACCTCCGGGGTATGACCGAGATGCGGCGGCTTTGGTTGATGCGGACGCAGGTTACCGACGTCGGGCTGGAGCACCTCCGGGGCATGACCGAGATGCGGACGCTGATCTTGCACGGCACGCGGGTCAGTGACGCGGGTCTGAAGCACCTTCGGGGCATGACCGAGATGCGGGAGCTTGGGCTGAGCGAGACGCAGGTCACGGACGCCGGGTTGGAGCACCTGGAGGGAATGTCAAAAATGACGGCTCTTAACGTGATTGGAACCCAGGTCACCGACGCCGGCCTGGAATACCTCCGGGAGATGACCGCGATGCGGGAGCTTTTTTTGTTGGGCACACCGGTCACGGACGCCGGGCTGATGCACCTCCGGGGCATGACCGAAATGCGGACGCTGATCCTGCACAACACGCGTGTCACCGACGCCGGGCTGGCGCACCTCCGGGGCATGGCCGAGTTGCGGTGGCTTGGCTTGTCATGGACACAGGTCGCGAACGCCGGGCTGGAGCACCTCCGGGGCATGACTGAGATGCGGAAGCTTGACTTGCGAAGCACGGAGGTCACGGACGCCGGGCTGAAACACCTCCGGGACATGACCGAGATGCGGACGCTGATCTTGCACGACACGCGGGTCACCGACGCCGGGTTGAAGCACCTCCGGGGTATGACTGAAATGCGGGAGCTTCAGCTGTCAGATACGCAGGTCACGGACGCCGCGTTGGAGCATCTTCGGGGCATGACCGAAATGCAGACGCTTTCGCTGTCGGATATCCAAGTCACCGACGCCGGGCTGGAGCACCTTCGGGGCATGGCCGAGATGCGGACGCTTGACCTTAGTGGCACGCAGGTCGGGGACGGGGGGCTGGAGCATCTCAAGGACATGACTGCTTTGCAAGAGCTTTACCTGTCGGACACGCAGGTCACTGACGCAGGGCTGAAACACCTTCGTGACATGACCAAGGTGTGGGCGCTTCGCCTCTCGGACACGCAGGTCACCGATGCCGGGCTGGAGCACCTCCGGGGCATGACCAAGATGCAGACGCTTCAACTGAACAGCACACAGGTCGGGAACGCCGGGCTGGAGCATCTTCGCGGTATGACCAATATGCAAGAGCTTGGGCTGAGCGGTACGGAGGTCACCGACGCCGGGCTGGAGTACCTCACGGGCATGACCGAGATGTGGCAGCTTTGGCTCGAGCATACCCAGGTGACAGATGCCGGGCTGGAGCACCTCACGGGCTTGATCAAGCTGCGAAATCTTTTCTTGTGGGGCACGTGGGTCTCTGATGAGGGCGTGGCGGAACTGCAGAAAGCACTCCCGGAAGTACGAATCCAAAGGACGCCCGCCCCGTAATTGTGTCTGATGGCCGGGAGGCATCCTGCCAATCCTCCCGTGGTCCGGTTGGTCCCCCGTTCCGTTGATTTCTCGCATCGCTCTTGGTACCCTGCCCGGCGATGAGTATTCGGAAAATACGAGTTCTGCTCGGCGGCCTGCTCGGGGCACTGCTGGTGGCGGGCCTGCTGCTGGAGATGGCCGCGTCGCCCGAGGCACGCCGTGCGGCAGCGGGCCGGCGACGGACCTACGAACGGCCGGTCCCGGTCACCCCTCCGTATTTCCCCGAGTACCGCGACGGCTCGCTCGCCGTCCGGAATATCGAGGAGCTCCGTTCCGGGCCGGGCGAGCCGGTGGCCTATCAGTCGACCGCCCGGCGGGACAAGGACACGTGGCGGAAGGGCGAGAAGTACCAGGCGCGGTTCGACCTCTCGTGGGGGTTCGGCAACCCGTACGACCCCGCCGTCGTTGCCGTCGACGCCCTGATCGAGACGCCGAGCGGCCGACGCCACACGGTGCCCGCCTTCTGGTACGTCCCCTGCACCGGGCGGGTCGTCCATCGCGGCGAGCCGATGCGGGACGAAGAGGACACCCCGCAGGTCGAGGAGATCGAGCCGGACCGCGAGGCGGCCCACTGGATGCTGCGCTATACGCCGCAGGAGGAGGGCCAGTACCGGTACCGAATCATGGTGCGGACTCCGACCGCCTCCGCCACCTCGTCCGCCGTCCGGTTCACGGTCGCAGGACGTGCCAATCCGGGCTTCGTGCGCGTGAGCTCCGAGAACCCGCGCTACTTCGAGTTCGAGGACAGCAGCCCGTTCATCCCCGTCGGGTTGAACGTCGCCTGGCCGAACGACCTGGGCTCCGTCGATTACGGCCGGTACATGGCGACGCTCCGCCACTACGGTGCGAACTGGGCGCGCCTGTGGCTGACCCACTTTTTCCGCGGCACCAACATCGAGTGGTCGCGCAGCAAAACTCGTCCCTATACCCACGGGTTGGGATTCTACAGCGCCGAGGTCGCGTGGCGGCTCGACCGGATGCTCGAGTCGGCGGAGACGAACGGCATCTACGTCGCCTGGTGCCTCCAGCATCACGGGCAGTTCTCGACCCGCAGCAACCCGGACTGGCCGACGAACCCGTACAACCGGGCGGCCGGCGGGTTCCTCGATCGGCCCGAGGACTTCTTCACCGACGCCCGGGCACGGGAGCTGTTCCGCAGGCGGGCACGCTATCTCGTCGCCCGGTACGGCTATTCGCCGAACATCTTCGCCTGGGAGCTGTGGAACGAGGTGGACCTGACCGACGGGTACTCGGAGCCGGTGGTCACCGCCTGGCACGACGAGATGGCCCGCTACCTCAAGCAGATCGACCCGACCGGGCGGATGGTGACCACCAGCTACGCCTCGTCATACCGCGACGATGCGTTTCGGCTCGAGAACCACGACTTTCGACAGGTCCACTACTACCAGGCCAGCCCTTCTTCCTTCTACGGCATCCGGGCCAGGCCGATCGAGGACCAGATGGGCGCCGTCGAGCCGGACCGGTTGGGCAAGCCGGTGATAATCGGCGAGTACGGCCTGGGCCACGACCACAGCTACTTCGGACGAAACGCCGATGCGACCTGGCCGGTCGATCCCGACGGCCTGCACGTCCACAACAGCTTGTGGATGGGCGTGTTCTCCGGCTCGGCGGGCACCGCGATGAACTGGTGGTGGGACCGGTATCTCCGCGAGAATGACCTGTTCTTCCGCCTGACCGGGATCAGCCGGTTCCTCGAGGGCGAAGACCCCCGCCCGCTGAAGAACGACGTGGTCCAACTGTTCGACTCCTACTGGCGCACCCCGCCCGTCCAGGGCTATGTGCTCTCCGGGCGCGAGCGGGCGCTCGGCTGGCTGTTCGAGGCCGCCTACACACTGGCCAAGTTCGCACCGACCGGCGAGCCGCGCCGCGATGTCACCATCGAGCTCGAGGGCCTGACCGACGGGCCGTACCGGGTCGAGTTCTGGGATACCTACGACGGGGTGATCACGGCGACGCGACGGTTGACGGTGACCGGCGGAGCGGTCGAGATCGAGGTGCCCCCGTTCCGGGGCGACATCGCCTTCAAGCTCGTCCGCACCACGCCCGACGAGCCGCTGCCGGAGGTGCACTCGCACACGCCCATCCGCGACCGGATGATCGAGCGGCTGCTCGAACTGGCGGAGGAGTTTGAACCGGAGATGTGGGACACTCCGGACCACGACCCGTATGATCGGTGGGACGAAGACCGGTACGACGATTACTACGAGTATGAGGACCCCTACGAGTACGAGGACCACCACGAGGACGACCACTGGGAGGGGCCGTAGCCGGGCAGTCGTTCCCGCTGTCCGCTGCTACGCGAGGTCGTCCGGGTGGATGATCTCGCCCGCGACGGCGGAGGCGGCCGCGACGGCCGGCCCGCTGAGGTACACCTCGCTGTTCGGATGGCCCATCCGGCCGACGAAGTTGCGGTTGGTCGTTGCCAGTGCCCGTTCGCCCTCGGCCAGCACGCCCATGTGCCCGCCCAGGCACGGCCCGCAGGTCGGCGTCGAGAACACGCCGCCGGCGTCGATGAACACGTCGACCAGCCCCTCGTCGATCGCCTGTTTGTAGATGGCCTGGGTGCCGGGCAGGATGATGAGCCGGACGTCCGGTGCGACCTTGCGCCCCGCCAGCAGGTCGGCCGCGATGCGGAGGTCGGCCATCCGCCCGTTCGTGCACGAGCCGATCACCACCTGGTCGAGTTGGATGCCGGCGCACTCGCTGACCGGATGGCTGTTCGACGGGAGGGAGGGCATGGCGACCTGCGGCTCGATGGTCGATGCGTCCCACTCGAAAACCTGCTCGTACTCGGCGTCGGGGTCGCTCTGCAAATAGGTCGGTTCCCGCTCGGCCCGGCCTTCTTCATACTCGCGGGTGATATCGTCGGGGGCGATGATCCCGTTCTTGCCGCCCGCCTCGATGGCCATGTTGCACATGGCGAACCGATCGTCCATCCCCAGCGCCCGGATCGCCTCGCCGTCGAACTCCATCGACTTGTAGAGCGCTCCGTCGACGCCGATCTGGCCGATGGTGTAGAGGATGAGATCCTTGCCGCCCACCCACGGCCCGGCTTTGCCCGAGAACACGAACTTGAGCTGGTCGGGGACTCGGAGCCACACCTGCCCGGTCGCCATCACGGCGGCCAGGTCGGTGCTGCCCACCCCGGTCGAGAACGCGCCGAGCGCTCCGTAGGTGCAGGTGTGCGAGTCGGCGCCGATAACCACGTCGCCGGGGACGACCACGCCCTGTTCGGGCAGGAGAACGTGTTCGATGCCGACGCGCCCGACCTCCCAGTAATGGGTCAGCTCGTGACGGCGGGCAAAGTTGCGCATCTGCTTGCAGAGTTCGGCCGCCTTGATGTCCTTGTTCGGCGTCGAGTGGTCGGGCACGAGTGCGATCCGGTCCTTGTCGAACACCTGGTTGACGCCCGTCTCCTCCAGGACGCGGATGGCGAGCGGGGCGGTGATATCGTTGCCCAACGCCATGTCGACGTTCGCATAGACGAACTCGTCGGGGCGGACCACGTCCTTGCCGGCGTGTGCCGCCAGTATTTTCTCCGTGATTGTCATGCCCATGTGTCTGGTCCTCGCAGTGCGCGGTCGAGCTTCGATGAGCAGCGGACGGGCCGGTCTCTATCGTCGAGGGCGATGCCTCGGCCTTGTGGCCTTCCGGCTCGTCCGTTCTGCCTTGTCGTTTCCGGCCACATCATACGGAATCGCTCGCCTGGTTCAATAGATTCGGGGATTGGCGGTGGGGGCGTGCTGCCTTATCGGATGGCGACGCCGACCTGTTTTGCGACGGACCGGACGTATGTGGCCGCCATCACGTACTCGACCGGCGAGCCGAGGTGTTCGAGCAGCAGCGGGACATCGGGGTCCAACCGGTCGAGCTCGGTGAGGAACACGGCGTAGTCCAACTTGCCCATCCCCGGCCGGACCTCGTCGATGTGCGTGGTCAGTTCGTCGGCGAGGAGCACGTCCTTGGCGTGGCAGCTTTTGATGTGCGGGCCGAGCTTGTCGAAACACTCGCGGATCAGGTCGCCGTTCCGGAAGTACCGCCGGGGGCTGCACACCAGGTTGACCGGGTCGAGGTGTACGGCGAACCGGTCGCGGTCGATCGCCTCGATCAGCCGGAGGTAGCTGTCGGGCGAGTCGGGGAACGTCCAGGGCATGGTCTCGAGGGTGTAAAACGTCCGGGCGGGCCGGACCGCGTCGATGATCTCGCGGACCGACTCGACGACGAGGTCGAAGGTCCCGTCGGTCAGGTTGTCGGGGTGGGGGCCGTCCCATTGCTCGCCCCGCGAGCCGGAGATGTTGACGCAGCAGCGGGCCCCGATCCGGTCGGCGAGTGCGAGCCGTTCCTTGCAGCGCTCGAGCGCCGCGGTCCGTTCGTTCTCGTTCGGGCTGATCGGGTTGCTCCACGCTCCGACCTCTGCGATGACCACGTCGGCCGCCTTTGCCGCCTCGGCGTAGGCCCGCACTGTGTCGTCGTCGGCGTCGGGCCCGACGGGGCAGAAAGCAGCGGAGTATTTCAGGTCACGGAGTTCCTCGATCCAGCCGTCGGGACTCCTGCCTTCGCCAAGAACCGGCCCACCCAGTCTCATCCTGCTCTCTCCTTACTTTCTTCGTGTCGTACATGATGATAGCACCGCGCCCTCGGCGGGTCAATTCGGAGCAGGCAGGGATGGGGCAGGGGGTCGGAGCTCATCCGGCCTGTCGTGCGGGTCTGCGGGGCTGGACGGACACGGGTCAATGCCGGGCCGCGCAGGGCCGACACAACTGCCGGCCATCGGTCTCGACGATCCGCGTACACATCGCCGGTTCGCCGCACTCGTCGCAGGTGATCGAGTCGCGGATGGTGGCGGTGTCCGGGAGGTCGATCGTCCGATCCTCGATTTTGAAGAGCAATTCGGCGTCCTCCGTCAGCAGCAGTTCGGCTGCGGCATCGCGGCTGTCGTCCTTCGGTTCGGGTCGGTCGTCGGCCGGCCGCAGGGCCACTCGCACCGCCCGGCCCGACGGCCTCAACGCGAAGGTAAAGACCTGTTTCCCGTGGTCCCGAAAGAAGAAGTTGCCCTTGCCGAACGTGCATCCGGTCAGCCATTGGACGGCATCGGCGGCGCAGGTGTCGTTTTCGACGATGGCGATCAGTTCCTCGTCCACTGCCCGTTCTGCCCCGAGTCGGTCCATGCCGATCTTCGCCGCGCGGTACCCGATGGCGAGGCCCGGGCAGAAGTGGCCGTGGAAACGGATGGAACCGTTCAGGTCCTCAGGGAGTTCGTTCTCAATCAATGGTTCACCTCAGTGGTTGTCTGTCCATTATCCGGCCTGATCGGGCGGCGGCCGGTCAAGCATTGGCCACTTCCTGCAGGTAGCCCGGCATATAGTCCTGCTCGGCCCGGAGCAGCTTGAGGAACATCTCCTTGATCTCGGCCGGGCAGCAGACCGCGGCCGTCAGCGGGTCGAGCAGCAGCGCGTGCAGGGCCAGGTCGCTGTCCTGCTCCAGGATCGATTTCACTGCGCACTCGAACGACCGCATGTTCGAATCGCAGAGCGCGGCGACCTGCGGCGGGAGCGGCCCGAACCGGCACGGGTTGTAGCCGGTCCGGTCCACCATCACCGGGACCTCGACCACGCCCTCCGCCGGCAGGTTGTCGATCAGGCCCTTGTTCTCCACGCTCCCGTGGATGACGTCGGGCTGGTTCTTCAGGTGGGCCTCGATGATGCGGCAGGCGAACTCGTGGCTGCGCTCGATGTTCGGCTCCTCGTCGCCGTCGATAATCCGCTGCCGCTGCTCGTCGTTCTCGCGTCGCCACGTCGGCCATTCCCGGGCGTAGAAACCGCGCCCGCCCTTGTATCGCTCGCGGCAGTACGTGTCGATCAGGTCGTCCCGCTTGCGGTAGTAGGGGACGTATTCCGACATGTGGCCGCTCGACTCGGTGTTGAAATATCCGAAGTGCAGCATCAGGTCGAACCGGACCGGGTCGTGCTCGTAGATTGGCTTGTCGTCGAGTTCGGCCCCGCTCTCCAGCCGCTCCCGCACCACCGGATACAGGTCGCGCCCGTCGTGTTCGAGCTGGGTGAACCAGGCCATGTGGTTGATCCCGCCGCACCGCCACGTCATCTCGTTGTAGGGGACGCCGGCGTAGGCCGCCAGTTTCTTGGCGGTGCCCTGTACCGAGTGGCACAGGCCGACGTATGCCATGTCGGTGGTCCGCTCGGTGGCGAAGCTCATGATCGACATCGGGTTCGTGTAATTGAGGATGAGCGCGTCGGGGCACAGGTCCTCGGCGTCGCGCACGATCTCCAGCCAGGGCGGGACCGTTCGGAACGCCTTCATGATGCCGCCGGGGCCGGTGGTGTCGCCGATGCATTGATCGACGCCGAACTCTTTGGCGATGTGATAGTCGTGCCGGACCGTCTCGGTGCCCGAGACCTCGATGCAGTTGATCAGGTAGTCGGTGCCGGGCAGGGCGTCCTTCCGGTCGGTCGTCGGTTCGATGCTCCACTTGTTCGCCTTGCCCAGCCGCTCGGCGATGACGCCGAGTGCGCCGGCACTGAGCCGCAGGCGTTCCGGGTCGATATCGACCAGCCCGATGGTCCCGCCATCGAGGTCAGGAATCTGCATGATATCGCAGAACAAACGGGGGGTGAACGCGCTGCCCGCCCCCATCAACGTCACCTTCGGCATGGTGCTCTCCTCCGAAAACCGGGTATTCCAGCAGCGAATGCGGGATTGTATGGCCCGGGGCGCGGCCTGTCAAACGATGGGATATCGAGTACGGCGGGGAGTTCGCCCGGCCGCACCTCGGAACCCCTCCACTCTGATCCGGGAAGACGCCGCCCGGCGATACAGGTTGACGGATGGCAGGCGTCAACTTACGATGATGGCCGCACGACGGAGACGCACTGGATGATGTTCCCGGGTCACGGGAAGCTCACGGCGAGGAGACACAGGACATGACGCCCCGCGAGCGAGTGCTTTCGGCCCTGAACGGCGAGACATTCCAAGAGAGGGGGCCGGAGAATTGAACGCAGTTCAATGCAACCAAACCAAAGGCCACGCCGACGTGGCCGAACGATATGTGCTCTGCGGTCCTCCGCATCTGGAGCACGGCCCGGGAAGTGAGGTGAGATCGTGTTCAAATCCTGTCTGATCCTGGTCGTCGGAGGGCTGATCGGCCTGCTCGGCATTCTCCTCCTGGCGGGTTATTATGCCGGCGCGTTCAATGTCGTTCACCTGGAGACCACCGACAAGGGGCCGCACCGGATCGCGTACCTGGAACATCCGGGCACCTATGCCGACATCGCCGAGACTGTCCTCAAGGTCGAGGAACTGCTCGCCGAGCAGGGGGTGGCCGGGCTGGCCGCCTGTGCCCTGTACTACGGGGACGTTCGGAAGGTGCCCGACGGCGACGAGGTGGGCATCCGTGGCGGATACGTGGTCGAGAGGGACGCCGAGGTGGAGCCGCCGCTCGAGATCGTCGAGATTCCCCGCCGCGAGGTCCTGTTCGCCCGGTTCGAGGGCCATCCCAACATTGCCCGTGCGCGGATCGCCCACGACGTCGCCCAGTGGTTCGACGAGCATCCGCCCGAGCCCGGCCGGCCGTTCATCGAGTTCTTCCTCGAAGGGATGATGGAGGCCGAGGTCCCGCTGGTCGAGCCGTCGGAGCATGGCAAACTCGACATAGGGGTCGAATCGGGGGGGAACCAGTAGAGGATCTTATACCATGAACACTCTGATTTTGCAGCGCGTTTTGTTTCTGTCCGCTGTTGCGGCCCTGGCTATTTCGGGTTGCTCGCGGATGGTTGTGGACACGCCCGCCGTCGAGAACACCATCTTCGTGACGGATTCCGACACTGGCGAGCCGATCAACGGCTTCCTGTTGGTGACGTATTATGAGCGAGCACCGGAGGAGGAGGTCGTGATCCCAGTGCACGGGAAAAGCCGCGAGTACCAGACCTATAGAGTCGAAATTGCACGCCTCAATTCGGGCGACGAGTTCACGCAGGATGCCCTGGTGAGACGGGAGCGGCGCACTAGAAAAGGCGTCATCACTCGCCTTAGCAATGTGCATCATGACGTATTCAAGGACGGTTATGTGCCTGCCGGACTGAATGGTCATACGGTTGCGATACGCACTAGAGCCGGGAACCCCATTCAGGTTGAATTGGAACCCGAGAAGCCCGGTGAACTGGATTCTGATCTGGGAGTAGTAATTTATGCTGATAGTACAATCGATAATCTGGCTTTTGTAGAGCCGGGAACAAAACACCGAGAACGCCTGATCGCCCTGCTGGAGCAGCAACTGCAGCGTGTGGAAGCCGCAGAGGAATATACAGACCGCCAGGCTCCGGGCACCCGAAGCATCAAAGAGATGTTGGCGGCGCTGGAAGAACTGAGAACGGAAGAATAGAACCTGGACCGCTGAGTTCTGCAATCAGGTTGCCGGCCGCTGCATCCTGATGCAGTTCGACGACGTGTTTTATTGGATGGTGCCCGACGGCGGCCGGAAGGAGTCGTATGATGGCACAGCCGAACATCGTGGTGATCCTGACGGACGACCAGGGCTACGGCGACCTGTCGTGTATGGGTGCCGCCGACCTGCAGACGCCGCACCTCGACCGGCTGGCGGCGTCCGGGGCGCGATTCACCGACTGGTACTCGAACTCGCCGGTCTGTTCGCCCTCGCGGGCGGCCCTGCTCACCGGCCGCTACCCGGGCAACGCCGGTGTCCGGTCGATCCTCGCCGGCCATCGCACGGCGACCGGGCTGCCCCAAGGCGTCCCCACCCTCGCCTCGGCCCTCAAGCAGCGGGGCTACCGGACGGCGATGTTCGGGAAATGGCACCTGGGGCTGGCCCCGGGCAGCCGGCCGGAGGACCACGGGTTCGACAACTGGGCCGGCTTCCTCGCCGGCTGCGTCGATTACTATTCGCACATCTTCTACTGGGGGATGGCCGGCGGACGGAGCTGGCCCACGCACGACCTGTGGGAGGACGGCGAGGAGGTCTGGCACAACGGCGAGTACCTGACCGACTGGATATCCCGCCGGGCCGTCGAGTGGCTGCACAACCTCGACGACGACCGCCCGTTCTTCCTCTACCTGCCCTACAACGCGCCCCATTACCCGATGCACGCCCCGGCGGAATACCTCGACCGATTTCCCGGCCTCCCGCCCGATCGCCGCATCATGGCCGCGATGCTCAGCGCCGTCGATGACGGCGTCGGCGCGGTGATGGCCGAGCTCGAACGGCGGGGCGTCGCCGACGACACCCTCGTCGTCTTTACCTCGGACAACGGCCCGTCCCGCGAGGTGACGAACTGGCTCGACGGGACCGAGGAGCCGTATCACGGCGGCACGACCGGCGGGTTCAAGGGCGAGAAGTTCAGCTTGTTCGAGGGCGGCATCCGGGTGCCCGCCCTCATGAGCTGGCCCGCCCGCATCCCCGCCGGGCGGGTGGTCCGCGAGCCGGCGGCGTCGATGGATGTCTTTCCCACCGCGTTGCGAGCCGCCGGGGGGACGCTCGGCGATTACGAGCTCGATGGGGCGGACATCCTGCCGATGGTCGCCGACGGCGGGCCATCCCCCCACGACGACATATTCTGGGAGATGAACGATCAGACGGCAGTCCGCCGGGGCCGGTGGAAGCTCGTCCTCAACGGACGGCTCGACGAGGGCGCACCGCCCGAGGATGCGGTACACCTCGCCGACCTCGCCGAAGACCCCGCCGAGAGCCGCAACCTGAAAAACATCCACCCCGAACTGACCGCAGACCTGACCGCGGCCGCCGAGACCTGGCGGGCGAAGATCGAGGACCGCTGGCAGAACGAATGGCTGCCCGCGGCCAACGGGACCACCGGCCGCCCGACGGCCTGACAGACGGGCGCGGCCGGCCCGGCACCGCACTCTCGATTGCCCGCCGGGCGGGATGTGGCCGGCTTGCTGCGCCGCGGTCGGGCGGGTACAATGCCCGGGCAGAACTGACACTGGTACAGGAGCCGATGATGTCCGATTTCGATTGGCGGCAGAAGCACAAGAACCGCGTGGGGAAAGCTTCGGAGGTACTCCAGCAGGTGAAGCCCGGGGACCGGGTGTTTATCGGGACCGGTTGCGCCGAGCCCGAGCACCTGGTCGAAGCTCTGATGATCCGGGGCCGGGAGATTATGGACGTGGATATCATCCACCTGCTGACCATGGGGAGCGCTCCGTACACCGGAGAAGGGCATCGCGATCGGTTCCGGATGAACACGTTCTTCGTGTCCGAGAACACTCGCGACGCGCTCGAGCAGGGGATCGGCGATTATACCCCCATCTTCCTCTACGACATTCCCAGGCAGTTCAACAGCGGGCGCATCCCCATCGACGTGGCCCTGATCAGCGTAACCCCGCCCGACCCCAACGGCCTGTGCAGCTTGGGCGTATCGGTGGACATCGTCAAGTCGGCCGCGGCGAACGCCCGGTACGTGATCGCCCAGGTCAACTCGAATATGCCTCGAACGATGGGTGACAGCTTCATCCACGTGAACAAGATCGACGCCCTGATCCCGTGCGACGAGCCGGTGATCGAGGTGCCGGTCCCCGAAGCCGACGAGACGCTGCAGCAGATCGGCAGGAATATCGCCCGGCTCGTCGACGACGGCAGCACCATCGAGTGCGGCATCGGCCGCATCCCCCAGGCGCTCGCCGAGTCGCTCCGCAATAAGTCGGAACTGGGCATCCACACCGAGATGTTCGGCGACTGGATCATCGACCTGATCGAGTGCGGGGCGATCACCTGCACGAAGAAGACGATCAACAATGGGAAGGTGGTCGCCAGCTTCTGCATGGGCTCCCGCCGGCTATACGATTACATCGACAACAACCCGTTCTTCGAGTTCCACCCGACCGAATACGTCAATGATCCATATCTCATCAGCCAGCACGACAAGATGGTCGGGATCAACATGGGGCTGGAGGTGGACCTGACCGGGCAGGTGTGTTCGGACTCGCTGGGCTATCAGTTCTACAGCGGGTTCGGCGGGCAGGTCGATTTCATCCGGGGCGCGGCGAGGAGCCGGGGCGGCAAGGCGATCATCGC
>PUPC01000274.1 GCA_003553185.1 Planctomycetota bacterium
GCGACGCATTCGTCGAAGATCGACGGGCTGACCAGCGGGCCGGACTTGCCGCAGATGTCCTCCCAGCCGTGGCAGATGTCGGGGACGGTGTTCATCCGGGGCACGATCTGGTCGAGCCCCCAGCAGACGAGGTCGGCGAGGGTATCGACGATCTCGGCGTAGCAGTCCCGGTCGTCGTACATCAGGTACGACATGTTCTCGACGCCCATCCAGTTCCGAATCCAGCCCATCATCGAGGCCCCGTGGACGGCGATGGCATTGCCGGACTCCTCGGCCCGGTGGATGCGGGCGTCGATGTCGGCGGGCAACCGGCCCGGGTCGGGCTGGAGCCGTTTCTTGAACTCCGGCCAGTCGGCGGCGGTCCGGAAGGTGAATCCGGTGTGCTGGGGGATGCAGCCCCGGTGCTTCCAGTCCTTCTTGGTCACCCCGGTCGAGTCGCGGAAGATGCGGTACTCGTCGGTCTCCTCCAGGACCACCTCTTCGAAGCCGGGGAACAGGTTGAGGTTGATATCGACGAATCTCCACGGCGGGACGGCGTCGAAGTACGCCTGCTCCGCTCTGGCCCCGTCGATGTCACGGGGCAACCCCTCGCCGTACCATCGCTCGCGGGTTTCGCGCCAGACCTTCCAGTGTACGACGGGCATCCGGTCGAACGTGCCGTAGTGCATGATCTGCTGCCACAACTGCCGTGTCGTCATTTTCGCCTTCTCATCTGCGTATCGGGATGGGGCATCGCTCTGTTCTCTACTCGTACCAGCAATACCACACATGGGAGCGGAGGTCAAGTGCGGGGGCTTTCGATTCCTCGTTGGGTCGGGGCGATGGTGCGGCTGCCGACGTTCAGATCCAGCCGCGGTCGTGCATCGCGGCGATGACTTCCTGGACGGACAGGCATTCTGCGGCCGTCCGCAGGGAGGTATTTGTCTGCTCGGCGAAGTCGCTGACTTTGTGGAACCCGCCCAGAATCAACTCGTCGATGGTCTCGAAGGTCTCGTCGCGGCTGGTGAGACTGCCGGATTTTGCCTTTCGCCATTCGATATAGGATGCGATGACTCCACCGCTGTTTGCCAGGATGTCGGGCACCACCGTGATGCCGCCCTCGTCGAGGATGGCGTCGGCCTCGGGCGTGGTCGGGCCGTTCGCCCCCTCCACAATGATACGGGCCTTAATCCGGGATGCGTTTTCCGAGGTCAATACATCCTCGACGGCCGCCGGCACCAGGATGTCAACGTCGGCGGTCAGCACCTCATCGTTCGAGACATGATCGTACTCGGGGTAGTCTTCGAGCAGCTTCCCCTCGCTGCACCACTGGGCCAGCTTGTGGGCGTCGAGTCCGGTATCGGCGTGTATTCCACCCGAGATGTCGGCGGCAAACGTGATCTTCGTGCCCAGTTCGTGCAGGAACTTTGCACACCAGCCACCGACATTCCCGAACCCCTGGATGCCCACCGTCCGCCTGTCCAGGCCGCTGTCCAGGTATTTCTCTGACGCGGCCCGGATGCAGGTGGCCAGCCCGCGGCCGGTCGCCTCGAGTCGGCCGGGCAGGCCGCCCACGCGCGGCGGCTTGCCGGTCACACTCTCCGGCAGGTGCGTCTCTCCGAAGATCACCGCCATGTCGTAGGCGTTGGTGCCCATGTCGGGAGCCGGCACATACGTCCCGCTGACCAGCTCGTGGCGGATGACCCGGACAAATTCCTTGAGGATCGCCGTCTTGTGCATGCGGCTGTAGTCCGCCGGGTCGAGCCGGATGCCGGACTTCCCTCCGCCGAACGGTACGCCGACCAGGGCCGTCTTCCACACCATCTTCTCCGCCAGTTCGGCGGTGTGCTCCATTGTGACCGTGGGCCAGAACCGGATGCCGCCTTTCGCAGGACCGCGTGCGGTGTTGAAGTACACGACGTACACGTCGGATTGCATCAACTCGTGATCGAGCCGGAGCCCCATTGTGATGCGCAGTTCCCGCTCGGGCTGCTCGAGAAGAGAGCGGCCGTCACGCGGCATTTCGATATATTGCGACACCCGGTCAAAATCGATTGACGGCATCGAGAACTCCTTCGGTTATCGTTGAACGTTTCGGCCGATCAGGCCCCAGCAGACAAAGCCGAAGAGCAGGGCGGCCGCCGCAAAATAACGCCACAATGGTACACCGACATCGGCCTCCGGCGCAAGAGCCGCCTCGATGTCGGATTGCGATGGGCGCGACTCGGCGCCCGTCGCTCCGGACTCGCCCGGGTCGAGCAGGTTCACGGCATACAGCGCCCGGCGACCGTCGGCCTCGACCGTATAGACCCCGGTCTTCATCGGCAGGAAGTAGTCGCGGCCGCCCCGGCCGGGCACGATGTCCACCGACTCGCCCTCGGGGCCGACCACAGACAGTGCGCCCGATGCCGGCCGCCGAACGGCGATGTATTCGCCGATGGGGAACCAGACCGGCACGTCGCCCTCCCCGCCGACCTGGTCGATTACGTTGGACCAGAAGATGGGGAACGAGGGCGTCATCGGCCAGTTCGTGTCCGAGAGCATCAGCCCGCATCCGACAACCGTCACCCGCCGCTGCGGGTCCTCCCAGGCCAACAGGATCGTGCCCTCGTCCTCCGCTGCCTCGAGCACGGTCCGCACTTCCGCCGGCGCGGTGATCTCCGGCACCCGCGCGAAGCGGAGCGGCCCGAGGTCCACGTTCTCCAGCAGCGGCGAGTCCGACACCCGCACCGCCCCCACCGGCGGACTGTACTCGGCGGCGTCGCCGATCTCGATCGGCCCGACCGTCGTGTTCGGTTCCGGGCCGATGATAACCGCGTCGCCCTCGGGCAGCCGGGCGGGCGACACCTTGTTATAAACGAACAGGTCGAAGCCGTCCTCGACATCGTCCGCTCGCGGGAACTGGGTCAGCTCGACCTCGGGCAGCAGCCGCAGCGCCCGGGCAACGAACGGGTTTTCCCGACCGACCAGGGCGACTCGAACCCGCCCGACCCCCGGGGCGGCGGCATATGCCCGGTTGTCCACGGCCAGATCGTCGTCGACGAGGAGCCGGGCCTCGACTGTCTCGGCTCGGTCCAATGCCGGCAGATCGGTGAACGTGAGCCGCTCTTCTCCGGCCAGACTCACCGACTCCAGGAACACCTGTTCCCCGTCGGCGATGAGCTCCAGTTGCCCCTCGATCGGTTGTGCTCCGTAGTTCCTGACCGCCACGAAAGGCCGAAGCGTATCGTCGTCGTCGGTGACCTCGAACGCATCCACCGCCGCGTTGGTCAGCTCTCCCCCTGCCGAAAATACGAAGACCGGCACGTCGCCCACTCGCGGCGGTACCGACCCCGGCTGGTCGGTGACGACCAGGACAGCCGCGGCCCGCCGGCGGGCGAACCCGGCGCTTCGAGCAAATTCGGCGGCCAGGTCCACGGGCAGTTCGGTCGGAGCCATCCGCCGCAGTTGAGCGGCCGCCCGGGGACCGTCCATCTCGGCCAGCGGCGGTCCTGCGATCGCCGGTGCGCCGAGCAGCAGCGCCTCGCCGGGCAGTTTGTCGAGCACCTCGGCCGCCGCCCCTGCGGCCCGGTCCCAGCGGGTGTCGCCGTCGGTCGTCCGGGCTTGCATGCTGGCCGACCGGTCCGCGACGACCAGGACGGTGGGTGTTCGGTCGGTCGGGAGGTGGAGGACCGGTTGGGCGGCGGCCAGGATCGCGGCCGTCAGGAACAGCACGGCGAAGACCAGCAGCCGGTCGAGCGAGCCGAACTTCTTGCCCGCCTCGGCCTGGGACACGGCGGCGGCCTCTTTCCACAGGGTGAGGTCGGGCACCA
>PUPC01000203.1 GCA_003553185.1 Planctomycetota bacterium
CGCGGAGAATCGCCTCGCGGACCAGGTCGCCGTTGAACCGTCGGACCTCGGTGTGGATCGCCAGCCGGTCCTGCGGCGGGGTGGCGAGCGACGAGATGTCGCGCAGCCCGAGCAGCGACATGTGGAGGGTTCGGGGGATCGGTGTCGCGGTCATCGTCAGCACGTCGACGGTGTATCGCATTCGTTTCAGCCGCTCCTTGTGTTCGACGCCGAACCGCTGTTCCTCGTCGATGATGAGCAGGCCCAGGTCGTGGAACTTGACATCGCGGCTGAGTAGCCGGTGTGTGCCGATGAGGATGTCCAGCCGGCCCTCGGAGAGCGCCTCGAGCGTTTCCTTCTGCTCGCTGCGGGTCTTGAACCGGCTGATGTAGTCGATGATGACCGGGTAGTCGGCCATCCGTTCGGCGAACGTGTGGTAGTGCTGTTGTGCGAGGATGGTGGTGGGGACGAGGATGGCCACCTGTTTTCCCGCCTCGACCGCTTTGAACGCCGCCCGCATCGCCAGCTCGGTCTTGCCGTAGCCCACGTCGCCGCACAGCAGGCGGTCCATCGGCCTCTCGGACTGCATGTCCCGCTTGATCTCTTCGATGGCGTGGACCTGGTCGCCGGTCTCGGGATAGATGAACGCCTGCTCGAACTCGCGCATCATGTGGTCGTCGGGCGGGAACCGAATGCCCGGCGCTTTTTCCCGCGCCGCGTGGACCTCGAGGAGCTCGAGGGCGAGCTGTTGGACCGACTCGCGGGCGGCCTTCTTCTGCTTCTCCCAGCGCCGGCCCCCGATCGTGCTCAACGACGGTGCGGCCGCGGAGCCGAGGTACTTCTGTACGAGATCGATCTTGGTGGTGGGAGTGTAGAGCCGGACCTCGTCGGCGAACTCGAGGTCGAGGAACTCACGCATCTCGCCGCCCTGCTCGAGCTGGATCAGCCCGCGGTACCGGGCGATCCCGTGCGATACGTGGACCACGTAGTCGCCCGTGTGGAGCTCGGCGAACGTCTCGATCGGTTCGCTGGGGGCGCGGGGCCGGACCGTGCGGTGCCGGTGGTATCGCTGGAAGATGTCGTGGTGGGCGATGAACGTGGTGCGGCCGGTACCGAACCGGAACCCGTGCCACAGGTGCCCGATGGCGTACTCGATCTCGGGCGCGTTCTCCAGGTCGGTCCCGGCCAGCAGCTCGCACAGCCGTTGTTCCTCGGCCGAGTTGTTACAGAAGATCACCACCCGGTCGCTGGTTTCGACGTAGCCCCGGAGGTCGTCGTCCACCCGGTCCACCTGCCCCGAGAACTGGTCCGTCGGCGCGGTATCGAAGTTCACGCCGTCTTCGTGGCGGGGCAGTCGCAGCAGGCCGGACTCGATGACCGGCCGTTCGTTCCACGCCCGGGCGATCTTTTCGTAGGAGAAGAGCCGGCTCCTCTCGCGCTCGGCAGCGGCCAGTCGCTCCGCCCGCTCCTGGATTTCGACCGGTTCGGCGAGCAGGACCACCCAGTCGCGCGGCACATAGACGAAGAAGCTGGGCACTTCCTGCATCTGCAGGACCTGTGGGCAGGCCTCGCTGCCGATGGCGATGATCCGGGCGAGCTCGGCCTGCTTCAGCGACCGCTGGGTGCCGGGGTCGTACTGGCGTATGGACTCGATCTCGTCGCCGAAGAACTCGAGCCGCACCGGCCGTTGCGAGCCGAACGGGTAGATATCGACGATCCCGCCCCGCGCGGCGAAAGTGCCGGGAATCTCGGCGACCTCCTCCCGCTCGAACCCCTGGTCAACCAGGAGTTCGGCCAGTTCCTCCGGCTCGAGCTCTTCGCCCGGACGGAATTCGAGGGCGGAGGCGAGGAGCGTGTCGGGCGGGACGACCGGCTGGAGCAGCGCCTGGATCGAGGTGATCACCGTCTCGGAGCGGGCTCGTTCGCTCGCATCACGGTCGAACAGCAGAGTGTTCAGAACCGCCAGCCGTTCGCCGAATATCTCGTGGTTGATGAGCTCCGGCTCCTCGGGGAGAGCGTCCCAGGCGGGGAACACCATTGGCCGACGTTCGGAGAACAGTCGGAAATCGGCCGCCAGTTCATCGGCGACATCGACGCTGGGCGCGACTACCAGGATGCCGCCGGGAAGCCGGTCAGGGGGGAGGTCCGGGGCGACTCCCTGCTCGAGGCCGCCGGCCAGCCCCGCCGCGAAATAGGCGCACGCTGAGCCCCACAACCCACCGACCCGCACCCTGGGCAGCCGCCCGGGTCCCGGCGTGGTCAGGTTGTTGAGCACCTGCGAGAGCTCGCGGCTCTCCAGAATAGGGGCCAGCAGCTTCATCCAGGTCCATTATATCGGGATGGGGGACGTGCGCCAGCACCCCGCCCGGCCAATCCGGTCTTATGGCGCGGGGCTTCGGGCGCTTGACAGGTCTCGGTCCGCCCGGTAAGTTCTGTTTCTTATACATCCAGCGGTGGGTCGGGGCAAATCGTTCCCTGGCCCGCGATTCCGTGTCTGCTGGACCTCGAACTGGCGACTGCGAGGGGGCTGTTATGAAGATTCTGCTCGTTTCACCCTGTCAGGATGTGGCCCGCCGGACGCCCGCCGCGCTCCAGATTCCGGAAGTGGCTCTCCAGGTGCTCGCTGCGCTGACCGACGAGCGCCACGACGTGCGCGTGGTAATGGAGGAGTTCGAGGATGTGGACTTCTCGCTCGAGCCGGACCTGGTGGGCCTCAGTCTGATGACGGCGAACGCCCCGCGCGGGTACCTGATCGCCGACCATTTTCGCGACAAAGGAGCAATGGTGGTCATCGGGGGCATCCATGCGTCGGTCCTCCCGGAGGAGGCCGGGCAGCACGCGGACGCCGTCGTCGTGGGCGAAGGCGAACCCGTCTGGCCGCAGGTAGTGGCCGATGCCGAGGCGGGCAAGTTGGAGCCGCTGTATGCGTCCGATGGGCCGGCCGACCTGGCGAAAATCCCGCATCCCCGCCGCGACCTCGGCCCGGTGAAACGGTTTATGAACGTCAACCCGCTGATGACGACCCGGGGCTGCCCGTACAACTGCGAGTTCTGCTCGGTCTCGCGCGTGTACGGCCGGAAGATACGGACGTTTCCCGTGGACTGGGTGGTCGAGGACGTGAAGCTGTCGGGCCGCAAGTATCATCTGATTCTGGACGACAACGTGATCGCACGGCCCGATTATGCGCTGGAACTGTTCGAGGCGCTCAAGCCGTTGAACATCTTTTGGGTCGGGCAGTCATCGATGTCCTTCGCGGAACGCGACGACCTGATGCGGGCTGCCCGCGAGAGCGGCTGCCGCGGGCTGCTCTTCGGGATGGAGACCGTATCGCATGAATCGATGAAACGAATGAAGAAGTCGTACCGTGACCAGGCCGATTTGGCCGAGGCCATCGAGCGCATCCAGGCGGCGGGAATCTTCTTTCACGCCTCCGTTGTGTTCGGGTTCGACACAGATGAACCCGGAATATTCGACGAGACGGTCGATTTTCTGATGCGGTCACGAGTCCACTCGGCTACATTCAATATCCTCACGCCCTATCCAGGCACCGAGCTGTATAAGGAACTCAACGGCCAGGGGCGGTTGTTCACCGAGGACTGGCAGTACTACGACCACACCACGGTGGTCTTCCGGCCCGCTCGGATGACTGCCCGGGAGCTGGCCGAGGGGCAAAACCGGGTTCGGCGGTCCTTTTATCGCCCGAGCTCGATTCTGAAACGGCTGCCGCGCCACTGGAGGCACCCGCTATTTTTCACCGCGCTCAATCTCGGCATGCGCTTTTCCGCGAATCGGTCC
>PUPC01000206.1 GCA_003553185.1 Planctomycetota bacterium
AGAAGTTCCATCCCGAGGGCGACGTGTTCGAACACACGAAGATTATGCTCGGGCTGATGGACGGCCCCGGCCCCGAGCTGGCCCTGGCGGTTCTCCTGCACGATGTGGGCAAGCCGCCCACGTTCACGGTCACCGATCGCATCCGGTTCAACCGCCACGACCGCAAGGGGGCGGAGATGGCCGCAACCATCTGCCGGCGACTTCGCATGCCGCGAACCGTCACCGACACTGTGACCAAACTCGTCGGCACTCACATGCGCTTCATGGATGTCCGCAACATGCGCGAGAGCCGGCTGAAACGATGGCTGCGAAAACCGTGGTTTGAAGACGCGCTCGAGCTGCACCGGCTCGATTGCCTGGCCAGCCACAGGGATCTGAGCACCTGGGAGTGGGTCAAGGAACAGTACGACGCCCTCGAGCCGGAGCAGGCCCATCCGCCGCGCCTGTTAACCGGGCACGACCTGATCGAGATGGGGCTCGAGCCCGGGCCGAGGTTCGGGGAGATACTCGCCGACATCGAGGACGCCCAGCTCGAGGGGACAATCGGCACTCGCGAAGAGGCCATCGAGTTCGTCCACCGCCAATATGGCACCCACCATCAATGACGGCCACTGAATACCAGACCCGCCGCGAGCCGGAGACCTACAGTCCGGCCTTTTCTATCCAGTAAAGCAGCCCGATTATCGCGACAGAAAGCAAGAGAACCACGACCCATGGATTGACCTTCAGCAGCCGCGGGAGCGTGACGTCTCCGAAATCACCCTTCTGGAGGATGCCGGACTGGAGCGCCGGAAAGAGCACGGCGAAGGCGGCTGCTCCGAGCAGCATCCCGAGCACTCCGCCAAACAGCGCGTCCAACGCCCCGTGGCCCACCGCCGCGACGACGGTCCCCGGGCAGTAGCCCAGCGTGCCGAACCCGATTCCGAAGATCAATGCCCCGATAATTGTCTTGCCCAAGGTCCCCGGCTTGGGATGAAACTGGGCCAGCCCGAGTGCGACAAGCAGGTGAACCCCGATCATGCCCGTGACCACCGCGGTGAGCATGACCTTGACGACCGTGAAATCCCGCAGGAGTAGCTGGTTGATGATCACATGGTAGTACGCAACCCCGGCTTTCTGGAGCAGGAACCCAAACCCGATCCCGGCCAGAAACCCCAGGATCAGTTGGAAACGACGTTTCTCGTGGAGTGCGGTCAGCATTTGATTCAAGCTCCTCGCCCCAAGATGACGTGATAGATGAACATCGCGGCGGCTATACCACCTAGGAAGAAGCAGATCGTGGCGATCCAACTGCTTACGGTGAGCTGGAGTGTGCCGCTGATCCCATGGCCGCTCGTACAGCCGCCCGCCCAGCGCGCTCCGAACCCGATGAAAAACCCTCCAACCAACGCGACGAGCCATCGAGCCAGTGAACCGGTGCCGGCCTCAGACGCCCACATCGCCGGAACCCATGCCCATTGGAACTCGCCCGATAATAATGCCGAGCCTACGGCGCCCACCAGGATTCCGCATACCAGCATCCATCCCCAATCGATATGGGGCTTGACCTCCTGGTAGTAAGGCCGCTCTTCGGCCTTTCGGCCCCGGAATAGCCGCTCGATCAGGCCGGCACTTCTAGCGAAAGCCGTCGAACAGCCGAGCGGCTTGTCCGATAGAAGAAACGTAAGCCAGCTAAGCACACCGATGCCGATTCCCGCTGCGTAGGGTGACCAGCGGGCCGCGGTGAAGATATCCATAGCGTCGCACCTCCGATTCGTGTTGAGACAGGCCCAGAGCCCGTTCCTGTAATATGTAGTGGCATGTACTTACGAGTAGGTGTCTTGCGGTCCGTGTGGCAGCGTACAGGTGGCGCACTCTTCCGCCAGACCGGCTGCGGTCCATGCCGTCATGCCGCCGGCCATCACTGTAAGATTCTTCACGCCCTTCTGCTGAAGGATACTGCCCGCAGTACTGGCCCGGGCGCCACTCTTGCACACCAGGACCGTTTTCGCGTCGCGGTCAAGTTCGTCGTGATGTGTCCGCGTGGCAGGCAGCGGCATATGCAGGGCGCCGTCGATATGGCTGAGGTCCCACTCGCCCCCGGCTCGGACATCCAGGATGGTCAGCGGCTTTGCCTCCTCGCAGGAGCGATGTACGTCCCGCACCGTCGTCGTCGGAAAGTTTTCGACGGGCATCCCGCCGACGATCCACGGATGCATTCCGCCTTCCAAATAGCCGACAACGTTGTCCAGGCCTACCCGGCGCAGCATCGTGGTCAACACTGGAACCTGAGCGTCCGAGGCGGCAACCAGAACGATCGGCCGGTCGGCCGGCAGCAGCCAGCCCGCGAACGTCGAGAAATTGTGAGCCGCGTCGATGTTGTACGCACCCGGGACATGTGCCCCGCCGAAGGCCGAATAGTCGCGGGCATCGAGCACCGTATGCCCCTGATCGAGCAGGTCATTCAACTCCTTGGGCGACAGGGGACGCGGGGCCGGCATCTCGGCGGCAATGGCCGGGCCCTGGCGGTTGATGTCCGAACAGCGGGCGAAATGGTCGGGCGCTTCCGGCATCCCGCTCAACAGGGCCTCCTTGAAATCCGCTTCCGTCTTGTGCTGAAGCACCGGGTTGAACCGGCGCTCGTACCCGATGGTGCTCACTCGCATCGCACCCATTGCTTTGCCGCAGAGCGAGCCCGCGCCGTGTGCCGGATAGACCAGGCAATGGTCGGGCAGTTTCAGGAGCTTGTCGTGCAGGTTGTGGTAGAGTTGCGAAGACAGCTCGTCTCCACGTCCCGGGAACAGGTCTGGCCTGCCGACATCGCCCACGAACAGCGTATCGCCGGTGAAGACCACGGCGGGTTCGTCGGCCCGGCTTCCGTCGGAAATCACGTAACAAAGGCAATCCGGCGTGTGTCCCGGTGTATCCAAGACCTCGACGTGCATGTCCTCGATATCGAAGCTGTCGCCTTGGGCGACGGCCACGTGGTCGTAGGCGCAATCTCCGGATTTGGGAGCGTAGATCGTCGCCCCGGTACGCTTTGCCAGGTCCATGTGCCCGGAAACGAAATCGGCGTGGAGGTGCGTCTCGAGGATGTGTGTGATCTCGAGACCCAGCCGTTTGGCTGCCGCCACGTACTCTTCTACGTCGCGTTTCGGATCCACGATAGCGCAGGAACGCTTGCCGCCAACGAGATAGGACAAATGTGCGATTCCGTCGACGTAATACTGTTCGATCAGCATGGTCTTCTCCTGTATAACCGGACCTGTTCAGAGGCGCGCATTTAACAATCCAAAGGCAACAAGAGCCCCCTCCCCGAGAACTCTATCTGAATGTACGTCGGGCTGCACCAGGCAGTCAACCACGGCCGCGAAAGCGTGCCAAGGCAACCAGCGTAGATGATACCGGCCTTACCGCGAGCATGTCAAGTATTCGATACACTTCTGTGCCATGGACCGATGTGCCTGACGTTTTCGCACGACGCAAACGAACTTGACAGGCGCACCGGGACAAATATAATGCGGCTGTTGGTTATACTGCCACCCCCACTGTCGGGGCCATAGCTCAACTGGGAGAGCGCCACGCTGGCAGCGTGGAGGTTACGGGTTCGAGTCCCGTTGGCTCCACCAGGACGTTGGAACGGAGATCAGGCCTTCAGCGGCTCAGGAAGCCCGCCGTGTGACCGGCTGGAGCCGGACGCAGGCGGGCGTTTGTATATTCGGGCCGCACAGCAAAGCCCAGGAGAGCAAGACCGGG